>NZ_JBSFLZ010000377.1:0-1000 GCF_053599315.1 Saccharopolyspora sp. NPDC000995 | reverse complement strand
CAAGCGGCACGCGACACAGGCCATGCACCCACCGGGACCGAGAGGTCACAACCCTATCCGACAGGGCTGCAAAAGGGATGGTGGCCTAGTGAGCGGCATCGCCATCGACCGCGATGGCGCGATCGCGATCATCCGGTTCAACCGTCCGGACAAGCTCAACGCGCTCACGCTCGCGATGTATGAAGAACTCGGTGCGGCCTTCGCCGAGGTCCGCGACGACGACTCACTCGCCGTCGCGATCCTCACCGGCAGCGGCGACCGCGCCTTCTGCGTCGGCGCCGACCTCACCGAGTCCATCCCCGCCCTGTCCGAAGGCCGTTTCGACATCTCGGCCTGGGATGCCGCCCACCAGAAGCACACCGCGCTGTTCAAGCCGGTGATCGCCGCGATCAACGGCCTGTGCCTCGGCGGCGGGTTCGAGATCATGCTGTCCACCGACATCCGCATCAGTGCTGACACCGCGGAGTTCGGGCTGCCCGAAAGCGGCGTCGGCGTCGTGCCTGCCGGCGGCACGCTCACCAGGCTGACGCGGCAGATTCCTTACGTCTGGGCGATGGAGCTGATGCTTCACGGTGACCGGATCCCGGCGACCCAAGCTCTGCGGTATGGCCTGCTCAACGACGTCGTCCCCGCGCCGCAGCTGCTTGAGGCCGCGCTCGACCGCGCCCACCGGCTGGTGGGCAAGAGCGGCACCGCGCTCGCGACGATCAAGGAGGCCGTCCTTCGCCTCGGCGACCTCCCGCAGGACCAGGCCTTCCACAGCGAAGCCCTCTACGGCCAGAAGGCCTTCACCTCACCCGACGCCCGCGAAGGCCTCAGCGCCTTCGCGCAACGCCGTCCGCCGGACTTCCCGTCCCGCCACGCCACCTTGCCCCACTCGAACTGAGGTGGTTGATTCCGTCCCCGGCGCGTGACCAGGTGGTCGTGAGTGTGAAACCGGGCTCCAGCACGGTTTCGCACTCACTGGGGACTGGACCGGCCACACGAGATCAGCCGCCTG
>NZ_JBSFLZ010000376.1:0-1014 GCF_053599315.1 Saccharopolyspora sp. NPDC000995 | reverse complement strand
CCTGCTGGCGCGACAAAACCTGCTACAACCCTGCCACCCACCAAACCACAAACAAGATCAACAAAGACCAAGGGTTGACTTAGGAAACTCATCAGCCCTCCCGTCACGTTGCCAACCGGCTCATTGATACCTCACGCAGCGATCGCGACCGGGCGCACGATCGGTGTCGGCATGTGCGGAACCCCATCCCGGATCGGTGACCTGACCATCCCCAGTAGACCTCCGACGGACTTCGGACGGTTGGCGCGAGGCGCACCCGGGCACACCCATAACGTGCGCACGGTGCTTCTGAGGCCACCAGCTTCGCGGGCCGCTTGGTGCTGGACGGCGTTACTCTCCGCGCTCATCGCGCTGGCAGGCTGCGGCGAGCCGCCTGCGAATCCCCCGAACAGCGAGCCTGCCGCGCCGCCGCCCGTCGCCCAGGTGGCGGGAACAGAGGTGACGTTGCGCGGCGAAGTGCGGAAGGGGGTCGAACTCGGCTGCCTGGTCCTCAACACCGGTGACCGGGAGTACCTGCTGGTGCATCCGACGTCTGAGTTGCGTCCTGGTGTGACTGCAGTGGTCCGCGGCAGGATCGAGCCGAGTATGGTCACGACCTGCATGCAGGGAACCCCGCTGGTGGTCTCGGAAGCGCACACCGTTTGAGCGCCGCTACCGCCGCCACCACGATCGACACCAACGGCAATCCGACACGACGCCAACAACACCCACCACGGAGGTACCGACCGAGAACGCCGAAGGGCGTCGTGGTTCGCCCGCCGGGTGTCGTGGTGTGGGGATGAGGTCCCGGAGGTATGCGCGGTGTTGAGCGGGTAGTCTCTCCCGCCTGGTCGTGGTGTTCGCCTGGGGTCCACTGTGGGCGGCGGGATGAACACGGGGCACCGGTCTCGTATTTCGGTTTCCCATCGCTCTGGTTGTGGAGGGTGCGGTGGTGGTGGCCGCAGAGGATGACCATGTTGGTCAGCTCGGTTGTTCCACCGTCGGCCCGGTGCTCGACATGGTGCGCTTCCGGTG
>NZ_JBSFLZ010000375.1:0-1019 GCF_053599315.1 Saccharopolyspora sp. NPDC000995 | reverse complement strand
GTTGGCAGGATTACCGCTGGGCACGTCAGCATCGCACTTGACGTGCTAACCCCACGGATAAATCCGGGAGTCTGCGCACTACGTCTACCTGATCAAAGCGCCTGCGACTAAACCAGCGCGAGCGTCCAACCCGCGGTTCGCGTTGTGGTCGTGGTCATTTCACCAGCACCGCCAGTTCCGGTGGTGCGACCTCGCTGACGACGGAGGGCACCGGTCGGGTCGGCAGACCGGACTCCGCGGCGATCAATTCAGTGTCCACCGCGTACCACTCGTAGCTGTCGGAGACCTCACGTACTAGGACGTCGTCCCGGTGCACCTTCCAGGTGTTGGTGAACCGCATCAGGTCCGGACCTGCGGGTCGCCCGGCCACCCACCACTCGTAGCGCTGTCGTCCGAGCTGGGCCGTGAGCGACAGCGTCTGCGGGATCTGCCGGGAAGTGCGCACTCCCATCAGCTCCACCACGACGATCCCGCCCGGCACCAGCCTTTCGGAGACCCTCCGCCACAACCGCGTACGTTCCGAAGCGTCCAGGTGGCCGACGACACCAAAAATCACCACTGCGGCCAGTCGTGGCGGCAGGTCGAGATCCGGCGCGGATTGCGCGGTGATCGTCACCCGCTCGCGAAGATCGTCATCAGCGGCGACGCGGCTGGTGAGGATCGCCCGCATCGGTGGCGACGGTTCGGCCGCGACGATCCGTGCCCCCGGGAGGGCATCGGCGATGACCTCCGTGACGCGACCGGTCCCCGCCCCGATCTCCAGCACCACTCCAGCATCGACGTCCACATCGGAGAGCACGGCACGCAATGGCGGTCCACTGCTGCGAACCTGCCGATCGGCCACCAGTTCGTAGAACTCCGCGGTCGGTGTGTAGTCGCCGCGCATCGCTACCCTTCCAGTTTTCACGGCATGTCCGTCCATTTAGGGCTCTTCTGCTGCTTCCGTGGGTGGGTTAGGCGCGCCCGGGGAGGGTGGGTGGGTGGCCGCCGAGGGCGAGCATGGCCAGGGCGATGAGTGC
>NZ_JBSFLZ010000374.1:0-1026 GCF_053599315.1 Saccharopolyspora sp. NPDC000995 | reverse complement strand
CTACTGGGGCCCCAAGGCCAGCAACTTGGGAGATCCGGACCCGAACTAGGTGCCGCAGTAGCACTCAACGCCACACCACCGCGCTACACCGGCGAAACACCACCCGCAGTGATCAGATGGACAGGAAGAAAAGGCGAGCGCCAGCGACAAACAGCCGCCCACCATGGGGCGGCTGTGGGTGGTGTGGTGGCGTCTGGACAGCAGGATGCTGAGCCGGGGACGGTGAAGCGGGTTCGGCGGTTTGGGGAAGATAAGGAGCGGTTGAAGGAGTGGGTTGTGCGGGCTCAAAAGGAGGGAGGGGCCGAGACGGCTGCGGCAGGACTGAAATGGGTGAATGAACAGGGGCTCGTGATTGGGAAAACCGTTTGGGGGGAGGCGTGGCTTGCCGCGACTGGGAAGGCGAGGCAGGTTCGGCGGTTTGGGGAAGATAAGGAGCGGTTGAAGGAGTGGGTTGTGCGGGCTCAAAAGGAGGGAGGGGCCGAGACGGCTGCGGCAGGACTGAAATGGGTGAATGAACAGGGGCTCGTGATTGGGAAAACCGTTTGGGGGGAGGCGTGGCTTGCCGCGACTGGGAAGGCGAAGCAGGTTCAACGGCCTGGGATAGATAAGGAGCGGTTGAACGAGTGGGTTGTGCGGGCTCAAGAGGAGGGAGGGGCCAGGACGGCTGCGGCAGGACTGAAATGGGTGAATGGACAGGGGCTCGGGGTTAAGGCCGAGAAGTGGGGGGATGCGTGGCTTGCCGCGACTGGGAAGGCGAAGCAGGTTCAACGGCCTGGGATAGAGAGGGAGCGGTTGAATGAGTGGGTTGTGTTGTCTCAAAAGGTAGGAGGGGCCAAGACGGTTGAGGCAGGGTTGGACTGGGTGAATGGGCAGGGGTTCGAGGTTGAGAAAAATGTTTGGGGGGAGGCGTGGCTTGGTCTTGAGGTTTTGGATCACTGGTCTGCTGATTTTGGGCATGAGGACGTTCCATTCGCCTGGGAGGGATTTGACGGTGTTGGCGAGAGGAATGTTGCTGGCGACCTGGAT
>NZ_JBSFLZ010000373.1:0-1036 GCF_053599315.1 Saccharopolyspora sp. NPDC000995 | reverse complement strand
GCGCTACCGGAGACTGGCACCGGATCCGCCACCGCCCCAGACCCGGTGGCGGATCCGGACGGTGGTGCTGTGTCTGTGGTGCATGAGTCCCCGCCGGGTGCCCTGACCGGCCGGGGTGGGTCCTCTGGTGCGGACTCGGCTGCGGGGAGTGGGGTGTGGCATCGCGAGAATGCCGACGCGGGTCTGCCGGATTCGGCGGTGTTGCCCGTGGATGGGTCGCAGGCGGTGCCGTACCCGCAGCAGGACCGGGTGGTAGCGCCGCTTGCGGGCCTGCCGGTGGACGCGGTGCGGATGCTGATTCCGGCGGGTGTGGTGTCTGGTGGCGGGTTGGCGGAGTTCGTGCGGGGTGGTGCTGCGGATTCTGCTGGCGGCCCTGTGGTGTTGGTCACGCAGGGTGTTGCGGGTGCGGGTGTGGTGGTCTCGCTGGGTCAGGGTTCGGCTCTGGCGCGGGACCTGGAGCGGGATGTTGTCGCGCTGACGCCGGGGCAGGGTGAGCGCGGGCCGCGGTGGACGGTGTTCGCCGCGGATGGTTCTCGACCCAGGCCGGTGAGCGGGCCCGCTGGCCTGGTCGCGGCAGAAAAACGCCAGGGCATGGCAGGCCTGGCGGATTCGTCGGCTGCGGTTCCGGTCTCCGGTGAAAAGACGGTGGCACCGCAAGAGACACCGGCTGCCCAAACGGCATCTGCCCAGGCGGCCCGCATGTTCAGCGATGCTGATTCTGCCAGCGTTGTGGAACGCCGCCGGGAATCGATGGCGGGCCAGGTCGAGCGGTCGAGTTCGGGCAGTGGTGATGCTGCCAGGTCCAGTGGTGCTGTTGCGGGCGGGGCCGCGGTACAGCCCAGGCGCGGTGTTTCCCGCGTGACGGAACAGCCCGGGCTGGCGTCATGGGAAGGAGAAGCGACCGGTGAGGGGACGCGACGCACCTCCGCTGATTCCGCTGGTCCCGCTGGTTCCGCTGCTGGTCTACGACGGCGCCGGGCCTGGCCTGGCGGTGCGAAGGCGAACCAGGCCACCTCCGCTGGCAACGAACCCGCTG
>NZ_JBSFLZ010000372.1:0-1042 GCF_053599315.1 Saccharopolyspora sp. NPDC000995 | reverse complement strand
CCGACGCAAACCTGTCCCGCAGACCAGGAATCGAATCCAGCGCCGCAGCAAAAAAAGAGTCACCCCCAGCCTCGACATAAACAGGAACCAGCCCCCGCTCATGCAAAACCGACAACTGATCCGTCGTCACACCAAAACCAGCAGCATCAGCCCCAGAAACAACACGCCACACAGCCTGCCAAACCCCGATGGCAACCCCGACGTTGTGTTCATGCAGGAAGGTCATTCCGTCCTTTGCGGTCGTGTGCCCCGCCGCTTTAGCCCGGGCAACCCACCCCGCCAACTCCTCCCGAGGTATCCCACGCCGCCGCTTTCCCTTCCCGGACGCAGCACGCCACGCATCCCGCCAAACCCCGATGGCAACCCCGACGTGGTGTTCATACAGGAATTGCATTCCGTCCTGGGCGGTCGTGTGCCCCGCCGCTTTAGCCCCGGCAACCCACCCCGCCAACTGCTCCCGAGGTATCCCACGCCGCCGAACCCGCTTCCCCTTCCCGGACTCAGCACGCCACGCATCCCTCCAAACCCTGCCGTCAACCCCGACCTTGTGTTCATGCAGGAATTGCATTCCTGCCGTGGCGGTCGTGTACCCCGCCGCTTGAGCCCCGGCGACCCACCCCGCCAACTCCTCCCGAGGTATCCCATGCCGCCGCTTCTCCTTCCCGGACGCAGCACGCCACGCAGCCCTCCAAACCCCGTTGTCAACCCCGGCGTTGTGTTCATGCAGGAATGTCATTCCGTCCTTGGCGGTCGTGTGCCCCGCCGCTTGAGCCTGGGCGACCCACTCCGCCACCTCCTTCCGAGGTATCCCACGCCGCCGAACCCGCTTTCCCTTCGCGGGCGCGGCATCCTGCGGTCCGGATGCCACCGGGGTATCCGCGCCCGACGCCGGGTGGGCGGTGGATGGTCCGGCCTGCGACTCACCCGGATACGTCTCCCCCGGCCCCCGCTGCGGGGGCCTGCCGCCCCGCAGCCCGCGCTGCCCCATGCCCCCCACAGACGACGGCACACCCTCACCACCACGCACCCGCGGCCGGGCGGT
>NZ_JBSFLZ010000371.1:0-1043 GCF_053599315.1 Saccharopolyspora sp. NPDC000995 | reverse complement strand
CCCGGGCGCACCTGGGAGGTCCATAGCGGCCAGCCGTCGGGGGCGGTGATGACCTGGATGTTGCCTCCGTGGTTGGAGTGTTTTCCCGACCACCACAGGTCCACGCCACGAGTGGGGCCGGGTGTACGGACCCGATCGGTTTCGATCAGGGTGCCATCGATGGAGATGTGGTCGTGGCCTGCGATTTTCGCTGCCAGCAGTGCTGATTCCAGTGCTGGAGCCTGGGCGGCGAGCACTGCGAATCCCTCATGGAGATAGGTGTATGCGGTGGAGGAGCTGATCGTGTGATCGACGGCCAGCTGTTTCACGCGGGTGCCGTCGAGAAACCAGCGCAGCACCAGGATCGCCTGCTTGTATGTGCTCAGCGATCTCCGGTGCTTGCGGGTGCCGCACCGCAGGCGTTGGGTGTGCAGCAGGCTCGACAGGTGCAGCACGGTCTGGTCGCGTACCGGCAACGTCGCGGTGTATGTCACACTCATCAGGCGCGGAACTCCTATGAAGTTGATCTGTGGTAGGACCAAATTCATACCCGGGTTCCGCGCTTTTACTTTGCATCACAACAACTTCGGCGTGTCACCGCCACACGCACCAGCCGCAGCCACGACGACTACCCAGAGCCACAGATGCTAACCCGGAAAGGGTCAATACCTTCTCGCCAACTCCAAGGCGCCGGCCTCTGGGTGCGTCGTCATGATGCTGCTCCTTTCTCGATTGGAGCCGAAGTACTGGATCACTGGACCGCAGATTCCACTCGCCTACGGTCGCGACATCTCAGTCGCGTACCCCTCCTTTAGCCCACTGCCCACAAGCTCGCCTCAAGAGACGCTGGTCTTCTTCTCCCGGACGAAACATGCGCGTTCAGGCTGGCACCCCCGCCGCACGAATCAGCAATAGCTGCGCTTGATAGTTGCGGCACTCTGTTTTAGAGCGGCGCCATGCCGTACTAGGCCTCAAATAAGCGAGTCGGTCACTGTGGGGGCGGTAGTAGCCGAAATGATCACTTTGGCGTGAGCGTGGGATATGCCGATGAGTGGTGGGGGGCG
>NZ_JBSFLZ010000370.1:0-1044 GCF_053599315.1 Saccharopolyspora sp. NPDC000995 | reverse complement strand
GGGGTGGGAACCGAATACGCCAGAAACGGGCCGCGGCGCACGTAATCAGATGTTCGAGGGCACTCTTGGCTCAATTCGTCAGCTTGCAGTGTCAATGGACAACTTCGTCCCTCGACCTACGACGCGTCGTTCCCATTGGACGCGAAATCTTCGCATCAGATGCGAAGTGGCGTCCGTGACCGCTGGCTGGGGGGCTCTGAGCGGTAACCGGCAGCCTGGCTAAGGTGTTCGGGTCCGGGTATTTGATCTTGTTGGAGTGTCGGGTTGGCGTCGATCGATCGCACGGCTTACCCGCGCTTCAAGCGCGCGGTGTCGCTGCGCGAGCTGGCCGAGGCGTTCACACCCACACAGGACGAGATCACGTGGGCTCGCGGCAGAACCCAGCACGAGCAGCACTTGCTGACGCTGCTGGTTCGGCTGAAGTGTTACCAACGGTTGGGGTACTTCGCGAAACTCGCGGACGTGCCAGCCACAGTTGTCGAGCATGTACGCGGTGTGCTGGAGCTGCCCGACACGGTGGCCGCGGAGACCGACGCCGAGCGCACGGCCAAGCGGCACCGGCAGTTCGTGCGGGACCGGGTGGGCGTGAAGTTTGAGGCGGCGCGGGTGCGGGAGGTCGCTGAGCAGGCTATTCGTGCAGCGGTGCAGACCAAAGACAATCCGGCCGATCTGATCAACGTGGCGCTGGAGGAACTGGTCCGGCAGCGTTGCGAGCTGCCCGGCTACACGACGCTGGACGCGATGACCGCCGGCATCCGTGCCGAGGTCAACGGCGGGTTCTTCGCGATGGTCGCCGCCCGGCCGGACCGGGCCGAACGGGCGCGGCTGGAGCGGCTGCTGGTGGTGGACCCGGCGACGCGACGCAGCGAGTTCGACCGGATCAAGACCCCGGCGCAGGCACCCACCTTGGGCAAGTTCAAGCAGCGCCTGGCGCACCTGCAAGCACTCGATGCGATCGGCCCGACCGAGCGGTGGCTGGACGGAGTGCCGCCGGGCAAGGTCGCCCACTTCGCCGGCGAGGCCCACGTCGCCAATGTCGACGAC
>NZ_JBSFLZ010000369.1:0-1062 GCF_053599315.1 Saccharopolyspora sp. NPDC000995 | reverse complement strand
GACGCGACTGATCGAGTTCGGGCGGTTCGCCGCCGGAAATCGACGGAAGCGGGGGCTGGGCAAGCCGGAGACGTTCGACTTCCTGGGTTTTACGCGTATCTGCGGGAAGACTAGGACCGGACATTTCGGGTTGCGGCGGTTCACGATCTCGAAGCGGATGCGGGCGAAGCTTGGTGAGGTGAAGGCCGAGCTGATGCGGCGTCGGCACCTGCCCATCCCCGAGCAGGGCACATGGCTGGCCAGCGTGGTGCGCGGGCACCTCGCCTACTACGCCGTGCCCGGCAACATCGCAGCGATGAACGATTTCCGGGATCAGGTGATCCGGCACTGGCACCGGGCGCTTCGGCGTCGCAGCCAGCGCACGCGCCTGACCTGGGAACGGATGGACCGGCTGGTGGATCGATGGCTACCACAGGTCCGGATCAGGCATCCCTGGCCTAGCGAGCGTTTCGCCGCCACACACCCGAGGTAGGAGCCCAGTGCGGTAATCCCGCACGCTGGGATCTGTGCGGGGGGCCGCCCGAGAGGGCGGTCCCTACCGCGACCATCGAAGGAGTAGCGAACCACGATGGCCCCGGGCTATGCGTTGGCGTTCCGCAAGGGCGCAGCGAAGCGTTGGTAGGGGTACGTGCAGGCCAGGCTATTGAGCCGCGAAATGCATGTCGTTCGGTGGTGCCGACGTTGTTAGTAGTGCGGAAGGCAACACCTCAGGCAGCGCTATCGCAAGTTGCCGAGGACCCCGCGCGGTCGAAGAACCATGGCATGTACGGAAACTCCATGCGCGAGAACCGGGAGATCTCGTGTTCGCCCGTCCGGCCGATCACCGGGTGGGCCGCCCAGGGAACGCCAAGGCGGTAAGCCTGGGATGCACGAACACGAGAAGTCGGATGGGCGCGTAGTACCTGCGAAGCTGGCGAACAAGGTCGCGCAAGCGACGGCGGAGTCGGTGGAGGAAAGGCGCCCAGCCAAGGGGAACACGGACAGCACAACACGTCCCGGACACAGGGCCGGGTCAGGCGTGACAAACGGGCTGGACCGTGTGCGCAAGGCAGCGCAAAGGGA
>NZ_JBSFLZ010000368.1:0-1065 GCF_053599315.1 Saccharopolyspora sp. NPDC000995 | reverse complement strand
CGTCATGCCGTGGAATGCGGAATCAACCGGCTCAAGCGGAACCGGGCCGTGGCCACCCGGTACGACAAACTCGCTGTCCGTTACGAGGCCACGGTAGTCATCGCGTCTATCAACGAGTGGCTCTGACATCTGAAACAGACCCTAGTACACCTGCGTGTTTCCGTTCCGGCGTCGCGATGAAGGTCGAGTTCGTCGAGTCCCGGCGGGAAGAGCACGGTGTCCAGCCGGTCCTGGAGGCGCTCGAGCAGACGCCCGCCGAGATCGCACAGTCGACGTACTACGCGGCCAAGCCCCGCCCGGAGTCGGCCCGTGCGGCACGAGACCGGGAGCTGACCGAGAAGATCGAGCGGGTGCACGAGGACAACTACGGCGTCTACGGGGCGCGCAAGGTCTGGGCCGAGCTCAACCGGCAGGGCAGCGACGTGGCCCGGTGCACGGTCGAGCGGCTCATGCGCGAGATGCGTGGACTGCTACGCGACATCTCCCCACGAACAACACGGCCGGCAGCGGAGACCAGCAGGCCAGGTGACCTGGTCAAACGTGACTTCACGGCCACGCGTGTGAACGAGTTGTGGGTGGCGGACATCACCTACGTGCGCACCGCCGCCGGCTGGGTTTACGCGGCGTTTCTGTGGAATCTGAAATGTCTGTTTTAGTCTGGTTTGCTGTGGCTGACGTCGACGATCGGGAGCAGGGTGGCGGATGGTGAGATGCCGATCTCACGTGGGGTGGGGCCTGCTGGGGTGGGGACGTTGGTGAGTTTGCCGAGCAGCTGGTCGAGCGTGGCTTGGCCGTCGTGAATGGCGGCTTGTTCGTCGTCGGTGAGCGGGATGGCGGCTAGCATGCGCTGGAGGTTTTCCTTGGCCTCCAACACTTGTGCCTTGCTGGAGTCTTTTGGGGTGTAGAAATCGCAGCGGGCGCAAGCCATCCGGTGTGGACACTGCTCGAAGAAAGTGTAGGTGCAGTAGCCGCTGAGGTTTCGCGGTTATGCGGCGGTTGCGGTGCTGGTCGTGGGCCTGTCGGGATATTGATCTGTTGTGTTCTGGCCTGCGGTGATGGTCGTAA
>NZ_JBSFLZ010000367.1:0-1068 GCF_053599315.1 Saccharopolyspora sp. NPDC000995 | reverse complement strand
TTTCGGCACGCCGTTCTCCGTCCCTCGGTTCCTGACCTTCGACAAGCCAGAAACCTAGACGAAGCAACGGCGTGCCCCCGTCTCCGGGCCCAAAATCCCAGCTCACACCACCCACGGATCAGTCACAAGAGCCCGATATTTTCAGTTTTGATCGAATTTTAGCTCGATGCATTGGCCAGATCCGGCTCAACGGCAACGAATCGTCGAGATCCGCGACAATCTCACCGCCCGGATCGCCGAAGCCGAACGCGAAGGATGGCTCGGCGAAGTCGAAGGACTCCAGATCAGCCTGACCGGCGCCAACGACAAACTCGCCCAGATCGACAAACGCGCCAACGCCGCGGGAACCGTCAACCTCGGAATGCCCACTCTCACAAGGGATTCCTGAGCGTCAAGCATGACGCGACACACACTCGCGATCAAGTTCAGAGAATGCGGAGGAGGTCGAGTTTGGCTCGGCCGTACACTTGCCTCTTGAGCGCCTTGAGTCTGTTGACGTTGCCCTCGACTTTCCCTGAGCTGTAGGGCAACGTGAGTCCGGCGGTGACGGCGTCTTGGTCGCGGCCGAGCCCGATAGCGAAGGAGTGCAGGTCGATCTGATCCTCTCTTTCCACTTTGGACAGCCAGGATTCTAGTTTCCCGCCTTCGCGGTTGGTCATCATCTTCGCGAAGTCCTTGACGTGGTCGGCGAGGCGGTTGAGGTGCGGGCAGCGGGATCGGATTTCGGCGAGCTTGCGGGTCTCGTCGGTGTCGAGGTCCTCGGGGCGGCGCAGCAGCCAACCGGTGATCTGACGGACTTTCGGCACGAGGGGCGGCGGGGGCGGGGGCGTGAGCATGTCGCGGAAGGGCTGCAGGTAGCGGCGGACGGTTTGGTCGCTGCCGGTGTATCCCTGGGCGGTGATCTCCTTGGTCAGCGCAGCGGCGTCGGTGGCGCCCTCGGTCCAACGCTGGTGCAGATAGGGCTTGAACTCATCTAGCCCTCAAATAAGCGAGTCGGTCACTGTGGGGGCGGTAGTAGCCGAAATGATCACTTTGGCGTGAGCGTGGGATATGCCGATGAGTGGTGGG
>NZ_JBSFLZ010000366.1:0-1083 GCF_053599315.1 Saccharopolyspora sp. NPDC000995 | reverse complement strand
GGTCGCGGTAGGGACCGCCCTTACGGGCGGCCCCCCGCACAGATCCCAGCGTGCGGAATTCCCGCACTGGGCTCCTGCCTCAGGTACGAGCGGCAAAGCGTGCCTCCGGGTAGGGATGCAGGATGCGTGCAGGCGGCAGATACCGTTCGGTGAGACGACCCATGCGCTCCCAGGTCAGGCGGTGACGTTGGCTGCGGCGTCGGAGCGCCTTGAGCCAGTGTCGGGTGACCTGGATCCGGAAGGCCAGGATCGCCGCGAAGTTGCCTGGCACGGCGTAGTAGGCGAGATGTCCTCGCAGCACACTGGCCAGCCATCGGCCCTGCTCGGGGATGGGTAGATGCCGGCGTCGCTTGAGTTGGTCGTTGACCTCGGCAAGTTTGGCCCGCATCCGTTTCTTGATCGTGGTGCGCCGTAGCCAGAAGCTGTCGCTCCTGCCCTTCCCGCAGATGTGCGTGAAGCCCAGGAAGTCGAAAGTCTCGGGCTTGCCGAGCCCACGCTGCGTTCGGTTCTTGGCGGCGAACCGCCCGAACTCGATGAGGCGCGTCTTGTCGGCGTGTAGTTCCAGAGAGAACGTCGCGAACCGTTCACGAAGATCCCGGAGGAACTGCTTGGCGTCACCTTGATGTTGGAATCCGACGACGAAGTCGTCCGCCCAGCGCACGATGATCATGTCGCCGCGTGCATGGCGGTTTCTCCACGTCTGAGCCCACCAGTCCAAGACGTAGTGGAGGTACACGTTAGCGAGCAACGGCGAGGCCGATCCTCCTTGCGGTGTGCCTTCCGATGTCTTTGACCACTTCCCGTCCTCGATAACTCCTGCCTTCAACCATTTCTGGATGAGGCGCAGGACACGCCTGTCTCCTATCCGATGCTCGAGGAACTTCATCAACCAACCGTGATCGAGCTTGGTGAAAAAGTCGCGGATGTCCGCGTCGAGTACCCAGTTCACCTTCTTCTTGTAGATACCGGCCGCCAGCGCATCCAGCGCATCGTGCGGGTTGCGACCTGGCCGGAACCCATAGGAGAAGCCGCGAAAGTCCACCTCGTAGACTGCGTTGAGCACCTCGACCACGGCCCGTTGGA
>NZ_JBSFLZ010000365.1:0-1125 GCF_053599315.1 Saccharopolyspora sp. NPDC000995 | reverse complement strand
CGAAGCCCTCATCGCTCTCGTCATGCTCGCCCTCGGCGGCCACCCACCCACCCTCCCCGGACGAACCTGACACCCACGGAAGCAGCAGAAGAGCCTTTTTTATGCGCGGCCACTCCTTTTTCACCCAGGTCTGGATGGCCTCATTGTCGTGTTCGACCGCGCGCCGGGCCGGGCGCTGACTGCTTCAGCCCAGCCGCTCGCGCAGGATCGTCCAGGTCTGGGTGGTCGAGTACCGCACCCCGCTGGCCCTTTCGATCACGCTGGCGACCTGTGTCAGCGTCCACATGCCGGTGCCGAACCCGCCTGCCTGCGGTCCCTGCGTGAGCGCGTCTGTCACCTCGGCCACCTGGTCGCCGGACAGCTTGGGCATCCGCCCGGCGCGACCAGCCCCGGCCAGTGCCAGCCGGCCACCTGCCGACCACGCCTGGTGCCACAGGGAGGCGGTCTGCGCCGAGACCCCATTCCACCACCACATCGATCTTTCGCTTGCAACGGTCGAACATCTCCGCTGCCCGGATCCGCCGCTCCCGCAGCACCTCAAGATCGCGGCGGGCAGCTACTTTCAACCGGGGCCCCACCACGGTGCTACCTGGTTAAAAACAAGCTCAGGCCGGCGACCTCCGGCCGCCCGCTGTGCCTCGATGACCGGTCGTTACTGCCTCGTCGCCGTTCCTCGAGCCGCCGTTCTCGACGTCGGAGGGTTTGATCCCGAGTTCGAACGGATCGGCAGAGGCATGGAAGACACCTGCCCCGGATCGCGGTGTGCCCGTGATGGTCGTCCGGTCCGGTTGGTGCGCCGATGGGCGTTCGTGGTCAGAGCAGTAGCATCGACCGAATGCCTACGGTGAACGACATCGCACGTCATGGGACCACAGTGCTGCGGGCGTCACGACTGTTCGACGGCGAAACAGCCAGTCCTGTGGACAACCCCGTCGTGATCCTCGAAGGAACGAAGATAGCCGGAATCGGCTGCGCGGCGGATCTGCAGCATGGGGAGACCGTGGTGGACTTTCCGGGTGCCACCCTGATTCCTGGTTTGATCGATCCTCATGTGCATCTCGCCTTCGACGCGAGCTCCGACCCGGTGAAGTCGCTGGGCGAGCGAGATGACGATGCTGTCGTGGC
>NZ_JBSFLZ010000364.1:0-1131 GCF_053599315.1 Saccharopolyspora sp. NPDC000995 | reverse complement strand
CAGCTTCCGCGTATAGCTCATTAAAGGCGTAGAAGCCGAACCGAGGGTTACCGATCGGCCGCCACATCGCGTCGCTTGCTCCAAGCAGCCGCGCAAATTGTGTGACGTCGCCTTCAGCAGCGCTGATCACGGCCGCCACGTCGAGACAAGCCGGCTGGCCCAACAGATCATCGAGATTCTGCATGATCCCAAGCGCCTCCCGTATGCGTGCGCGTGCTTCGCTGAGGTCGCCGTCGATCAACCGAGTAAAGGAAATCGCCCACAGAGCCCAGGACATTACCCATTGCTCGCCATGCGCTGCGCAGAATTTCTGACACTCGCGGAAGATATCGGTAGCACTGTCGAGATCCCCTAGGCAGGCGGCGGCTAACGATCGGTGCATGTATGCAATACCGGTAAGGCAGTTCAGTTCGTCCAACGCCCGATGCTCGGCGAGTGACCGGTCCCACATCGTCGTCGCGGTCGCGATATCACCTTTCAACAGGAAGGTCATGCCCAAGAACTGCGTCGCATGCGCCAGCACCCGTTCGTCGCCGCTCTGGCGCGCTAGTGCACAACTCTCGTCGAGAAGCGCGATGCTCTGCGCGATGTCCCCTTGCAGGCCGGCAATATAGCCATTAATACAGAGCCCCCAGGCGCGGTCCCGGTCGGGCTGCGTATGTTTCGCGAGTGCTCGACCCAGCCAGTAACGTCCGTCACGCAGGCAACCGCACCCGACCCAGTAATACCACAGTGCCACTGCCATGCGTATCGCGGCGCGGGATTCGCCCGGTTCAGTCAGGCAAAAGTCGAGTGCCTTCCAAAGGTTAGGTCTATCGAGTCTGAGACGTTGGCTCCACTGCTTCTGATCGGGGCCGAAGCAACCGGCGTAAAGCTGCTCCGCGAAACGAAAATAATGATCCCGGTGTTGGCGGCGCACTATCAATTCCTTGCCGTTGTCGACAAGCCGCTCGTGTCCAAACTGTCGAATCGTCTCCAACATCCGATACCGCGCCGGAGAGACTATTCCCTTCTCGCGAGTAAGAACCGACTTTTCCACCAGCCCCGCCACTCCGGTGAACACGTCCTGCGCGTTCATCCCCTCATCCGCGCAGACGCTTTCCGCGGCCTGCAGATCGAATCCCCCGGCGA
>NZ_JBSFLZ010000363.1:238-1136 GCF_053599315.1 Saccharopolyspora sp. NPDC000995 | reverse complement strand
CTGCCCCGGCGTCAACGCGACAACATCCCGCTCCAGGTCCCGCGCCAGAGCCGAACCCTGACCCAGCGAGACCACCACACCCGCACCCGCAACACCCTGCGTGACCAACACCACAGGGCCGCCAGCAGAACCCGCAACACCACCCCGCACGAACTCCGCCAACCCGCCACCAGAGACCACACCCGCCGGAATCAGCACCCGCACCGCGTCCACCGGCAGGCCCGCAAGCGGCGCTACCACCCGGTCCTGCTGCGGATACGGCACCGCCTGCGACCCATCCACGGGCAACACCGCCGAATCCGGCAGACCCGCTCCAGCATTCTCGCGATGCCACACCCCACTCCCCGCAACCGAGTCCGTACCAGACGACCCACCCCAGCCGGTCAGGGCACCCGGCGGGGACTCATGCACCACAGGCACCGCACCACCGTCCGGATCCGCGACCGCCGCAGACCCGGGTGTGCCAGTCTCCGGTAGCGCGGCATCCCAGGACATACCCGAACCATGCGGGATACCCGCCGATGACTTCTCCCCCACCGAATCCCGCATCTGCGACGCCAGCACATCCAGCGACCGGCCCCCCAACACACCCGAACCATCCACACCCGAACCATCCACACCAGGACTGTCCGCCCTAGATACTCCGGCCATGCCTGGAGCGTCCATACCAGACTTTCCGGCCACGCCATGCACTCCGGGCACGGCCTGATCGCCACTGGCAAACGGGCTGTACGGCGGAGGCGGCGTCACCGACCGGTCCGGACCAAAACCCAGTTCCTCATAAGGATATGCAGGTGGCGGCGTACCCGGCTGGTGCTGCCCGTAGTCCCGCACCGCCGGAACACCACCCGTCGCGTCCCCGCCCCTCACACTGCTACCAGCACCGCCCTTGCCGTCC
>NZ_JBSFLZ010000363.1:0-144 GCF_053599315.1 Saccharopolyspora sp. NPDC000995 | reverse complement strand
ACGTCCTTGCCGTCCTTGCCGTCCTTGCCGTCCTTGCCGTCCTTGCCGTCCTTGCCGTCCTTGCCGTCCTTGCCGTCCTTGCCGTCCTTGCCGTCCTTGCCGTCCACGGCAGCGGACACCACGGGGTCTTTGCCGGAGGGCACC
>NZ_JBSFLZ010000362.1:0-1139 GCF_053599315.1 Saccharopolyspora sp. NPDC000995 | reverse complement strand
TGGCGGGCTTTGAGCCGTGCCCGCGTTTCGGCGTCGCGGTCGTTCCATTCCGGGCGCCAGTCGCACAGCATGGCGGGTCCGTAGGTTTCGGTCAGCCCGTACAGGTGTGTGACGTCGAATCCCAGCTCCGTGGTTCGCCGCAGGATCGACGGCGACGGCGGCGCGCCACCGGTGGCGATCCGCACTGTGTGCTCAAGCGGTTCGGCTTCGCGGGCGTAGGCGATCATCGAGAGCACGGTCGGTGCTCCGTTGAGGTGTGTGACGTCCTCTTCCCGCAGCAGCCGCCAGATCTCGGCAGGGTCTATTTTGGGCAGGCAGATGTGTGTCGCGGCCGCGGCGGTCACTGCCCACGGGAACGTCCATCCGTTGCAGTGGAACATCGGCAGCGTCCATAGGTGCACGCTCGAGGGTGTCAGCGCGGTATGCCCCACCATCGCCAAGGCCTGCAGGAACGCGCCCCGGTGGTGGTACATCACGCCTTTGGGGCGGCCGGTGGTCCCCGAGGTGTAGTTGATCGACAGCAGCGACCGTTCGTCGGCCGGGGTCCGGTGCAGGGGCTGCGCCGCGGCCAGCAGGTCCTCGTACTCCTGTCCCGCCCGGATTCGGTGTGGCGGGGCGTGCATCCGGGCGAGTGCCTCATCGGCCAGCGCCTCGAGCGAGGGGTCGTGGATCAGCACGGCGGCACGGGAGTGCTCCAGGATGTAGGTGACCTCGTCCGCGGCCAGCCGGGTGTTCACCGCGACCAGTGGCACTCCTGTCCATGGCACCCCGTAGTGCGCTTCCAGCGCGACGTGGGTGTTCGGTGCCAGCACCGCCACTGGACGATCTCCGGCCAGCGGCGCGAGTCCGCCCGCGAGCCGCTGGCACCGGTCGTGCAGCTGCGCGTAGGTCCACTGGGAGGGCCCGTCCACCACCGCGACCCGGTCTCCGTGCGCGGCTGCGGCGCGGTCCAGGTACGACGTCGGGGTCAGCGGCTGGAAGGACAAGGAGTCCACGTCGGGAGTCATCGCAGGCCTCCACGGGGCGGGTTGCCGGTCGTGAGGAAGAAGTCCATGTCCACCCTTCCCTAGAATGTTATTGACGAGTAACGTAAGCCGTGGCAAAGATGGCGTCAAGGCTTTGCGTGAGTCCTGAAATGT
>NZ_JBSFLZ010000361.1:0-1152 GCF_053599315.1 Saccharopolyspora sp. NPDC000995 | reverse complement strand
TCCTGAGTTATTGATCCGATGAATAATTAGTGTAGAATTTGATGATGGCGCGTTCTGGCCGCCCGAAGGCGGAGCTTGTTCTGTCCGATGTGGAGCGTGACACGCTGCTGCGGTGGACTCGGCGGGCGAAAACGTCGCAGGCGTTGGCGCTGCGATCGAGGATCGTGCTGACCTGCGCGGAAGGCTTGAGCAACAAGGATGTCGCCGCCAGGCTGGGAATCTGGCCGCAGACGGTGTCTAAGTGGCGAGCCCGGTTTATCGCGAACCGGCTGGACGGCTTGTCCGACGAGCCCCGGCCGGGTGCGAAGCGCACGATCACCGATGAGCAGGTCGAAGCGGTGATCGTCAAAACCCTGGAGGAGCAGCCGACAGGCGGCGACACTCACTGGTCGACCCGGTCCATGGCCAGAAAAATGGGCATGTCCCAGACCGCGATTTCCCGAATCTGGCGCGCTTTCGGCCTCAAACCACACCTGGTCGACACCTGGAAACTGTCGACCGATCCCCAGTTCATCGAGAAGGTCCGAGACGTGGTCGGCCTCTACCTCGCCCCGCCGGAGAAGGCGCTGGTGCTGTGCGTGGATGAGAAATCTCAGATGCAGGCGCTGGATCGCACCGCCCCGATGCTGCCGATGATGCCTGGCGTGCCGGGCCGAAAGACCCACGACTACGTCCGCCACGGCACCACCAGCCTGTTCGCCGCACTGGACGTGGCCACCGGCAAGATCATCGGCCAGCACCAGCGGCGGCACCGCCATCAGGAGTTCCTCCGGTTCCTCAAGACCATCGACAAGAACACGCCCGCCGAGCTGGACCTGCACCTGATCTGCGACATCTACGCCACCCACAAGACCCCGGCGGTCCAGGCCTGGCTGGCCGCCCACCCACGCTTCCAGCTGCATTTCACCCCTACCAGCGGTTCCTGGTTGAACCTCGTCGAGCGCTGGTTCGGCGAGCTGACCAACCGCAAGCTCCGCCGATCAGCACACCGCAGTGTCAAAGAACTCGAAACCGACGTCCAAGCCTGGATCGACGCCTGGAACGACGACCCGAAACCCTTCGTGTGGACCAAAACCGCCGACGAGATCCTGGACAACCTCGCCAACTACTGCACACGAATTAACCAACTGACCAACGACTCAGAACACTAGG
>NZ_JBSFLZ010000360.1:0-1165 GCF_053599315.1 Saccharopolyspora sp. NPDC000995 | reverse complement strand
CACCCGGCGCATCCCCCGGCACACTCACCACAGCAGGAGACCCACCAGCAAACGAAGACCCTTCCCCACCAGAGGAAACCTGCCCCTCCACAACCGGCCCCTCCACAGCGTCGTCCGCCATCGTGGCCAGCTCCGCCCGCACCGCCTCGATAGGCCCCGGAAACTCCGCCCGCAAGCCGGCATCCAGCACCGGCAACGCCGCGAACCACGCCTGCCGAGCCACAAGCTCCCCCAACCGCGCATCCGCCTGCGCCCGCTCCTTCTTCTTGCGAGCCCACCTCTCCCTATCCGCTGCTGCCTGCTTTGCCTTCTTTTCCACCTCCTCGTTCGCCATCGTCTCCAGCTCCGCCCGCACCGCCTCGATACGCCCCGGCAACGCCTCCCACTCCGCCCGCAAGCCGGCATCCAGCTCCGGCAACGCGGCCAACCGCGCCCGCCGAGCCACAAGCTCCCCCAACCGCGCATCCGCCCGCGCCCGCTTCTCCTTCTCACGAGCCTGCCACTTCCTCTGCCCTGCTGCATTCCTTGCTTTCCTGTCCGCCTCGGCGTTCACCATCGCGGCCAGCTCCGCCCGCACCGCCTCGATACGCCCCGGCAACGCCACCCACTCCGCCCGCAAATCCGCAATATGCCCCCGCAACGCCGCCAACTCGACTGCCGGCCGGGCCTCATCCCACTCGTGCAAACCCGACACCACCCCCGGCCACTGCGCCCACTGCGCCTCCCGAGCCACAGCCTGCCGCAGCTCCTCTCCCAACCCCGCCTGCCGAGCCACAAGCGCTTCCAACCGCGCCCGCCCATCCGCAGCCAGCTCAGCCCGCTCCTCCTTCTCACGAGCCCGATCCTCCCTCGCCGCTGCTGCCTTCCTTGCTTTCCTGTCCGTCTCGTCGTTCGCCATCGTGGCCAGCTCCGCTTGCACCTCCTCGATACGCCCCGCCAACTCCGCCCGCTCCGCCCGCAAGTCGGCATCCAGCTCCTGCAACGCCGCCAACGCCGCCAACTCCGCCTGCCGACCCATCAACTCCCCCAACCGCGCATCCGCCCGCGCCCGCTCCTCCTTCTTGCGAGCCCGCCTCTCCCTCTCTGCTGCTGCCTTCCTTGCCTTTTTTTCCTCAGGTGTGGCGGTGTGGCTTGGTCCTGGTGTGCCTGTCCACCTGATCACCGG
>NZ_JBSFLZ010000359.1:0-1170 GCF_053599315.1 Saccharopolyspora sp. NPDC000995 | reverse complement strand
GCTTGCTGCAGCTCGGCGTGGTACTCAGCCGCGCTGCGGGTGTCACGCCCTACCTCGCCCCACGCCTCCAGCCGACGGCGGGGATCGGCCAGGAGTGTCATGAGCTCACCCAGAGCCCGCAACCGCTCCTGGTACCGCTCACCGGCCGGCACCAGTGTCTCGACCAGTGTCTTGACCGCTTCTCGCCCGCCGTAGGTGCTGACCACCGACCCGGTGATCGCCCGGCGCAACGCCTCGGCATGCCCCTCTTCAGGCAGGTGGGACCACATCCGCCACACCTGCGCCGTGGTCTCATCCACCCCCCACGCCTGAGCCAGATAATGGCTTCGCCGCACCCCCGGGTTGACCAAATTCATCAACTCCGCAGGCCCCTTACCCTCCAAGACCGCGAACAACCCCTCCCATTCAGCCTCGCGGCCACGACGCCACAGCCCCTGATCCCCCAGCCCGTACTCCACCCTGCCACCAGCCGGATCCACCACATGCAGGAAGAACTCGACCGACTCCCCGCTGTTCTCCAGCCGGGTGCCCGGGGGCAATACCCCGTCCGGATCCAGATGCGCCGGCACCTCCGGCAACGCGCGCTGCGCTCTCTGGGTCAGCGGGTCCCACAAGTCCTCCGGCCGCGTGGCGCTATCCGGTCTTTCCCCTGGCGCGTACTCGCCCATCACATACCAGGCGTCTGTGCCCTCCTCGACCAACTCTGGCAGACCTTCCGGCGACCGCATGAGGGGTTTCCACGTCGTTTTCCGCTTCTTCACCACCACCGCATGGTCCGCAACACCCCACCAGTCCAGCATCCGCAGGAACGCCACCACATGGTGACCATCAACCTCTGCGTGACCATCCACCCCAGCCAGCCTCGGCCGCGCATGCACTCCCGTCGCCCTCTGGAAAGCCCCCAGCGCCGCGCGCCCCTGCTCAGAAACCCCCGCCAACTCCTCCTCGCTCAGCACCACACTCTGGCCATTCACCACATCCGGCAGCGACCCCCGTGACCTATCCCGCGCGTACTCCGCCTCGCCGCCATGCGGCTCAGACCCTCCCTCCACCAGCGGCTTCAGCTCACCGAAGGGCACCGGGGCGGATTCCACATCGGACAGCCGTGCTGATTCCGCCCCACCACGGAGCCCGGACTGGATAGTCCATCCCTCCCGCAACGTGCCGGTG
>NZ_JBSFLZ010000358.1:0-1171 GCF_053599315.1 Saccharopolyspora sp. NPDC000995 | reverse complement strand
ACAAGGCCGCGGAGTTGGTGAGTCCGTTGTTGTTCGCTCCGGTGTTTGTGGGTGTGAAGCCGCCGGAGCGGGTGGCCTTTGACCTGGTGGTGGATCAGGTTGCGGTCACTTTGCATCGAGCACGGCGGGATGGCCTGCCCGAACCAGCGGCCGCTACGGCCGCGTGGGCGCGTGCTGCAGAGTTGGCGGCCAGCGTGCGGGAGGCGGGTGTGGACGGTGCGCCGGATTTGTGGCGTACCGCCCGGCCGCCGGTGCGTGGTGGTAAGGGTGTGCCGTCGTCTGTGGGGGGCGTGGGGCAACGCGGGCTGCGGGGCGGCAGGCCCCCGCAGCGGGGGCCGGGCGAGCCGTATCCGGGGGAGACGTATCCGGGTGAGTCGCAGGCCGGACCATCCACGGCCCACCCGGCGTCGGGTGCGGATACCCCGGTGGCATCCAGGCCGCAGGATGCCGCGCCCGCGAAGAGGAAGCGGGTTCAGCGGCGTGGGATACCTCGGGGGGAGTTGGCGGAGTGGGTCGCCCGGGCTCAAGCGGCGGGGTACACGACCGCCACGGCAGGAATGACATTCCTGCGTGAACACAACGTCGGGGTTGCCGATGGGGTTTGGCGGGTTGCGTGGCGTGCTGAGTCCGGGAAAAGGAAGCGGGTTCGGCGGCGTGGGATACCTCGGGAGGAGGTGGCGGGGTGGGTTGCCCAGGCTCAAGCGGCGGGGTACACGACCGCCACGGCAGGAATGACATTCCTGCATGAACACAAGGTCGGGGTTGACGGCAGGGTTTGGCGGGATGCGTGGCGTGCTGAGTTCGGGAAGGGGAAGCGGGTTCAGCGGCGTGGGATACCTCGGGAGCAGTTGGCGGAGTGGGTCGCCCGGGCTAAAGCGGCAGGGCACACGACCGCCCAGGACGGAATGGCATTCCTGCGTGAACACAACGTCGGGGTTGACACCGTGGTTTGGGGGGATGTGTGGCGTGGTGAGTCCGGGAAGGGGAAGCAGGTTCGGCGGCGTGGGATACCTCGGGAGGAGTTGGCGGGGTGGGTCGCCCGGGCTCAAGCGGCGGGGTACACGACCGCCCAGGACGGAATGCAATTCCTGCATGAACACCACGTCGGGGTTGCCGCCGGGGTTTGGGGGGATGTGTGGCGTGTTGTTTCTGGGGCTGATGCTGCTGGTTT
>NZ_JBSFLZ010000357.1:0-1175 GCF_053599315.1 Saccharopolyspora sp. NPDC000995 | reverse complement strand
AAGGACGTCAAGGACGGCACCGACCTTAATGCCGGTAAGGGGGGTGCTGATGGCGGCGTGCCGGGCGGGAAGCCGGCTCGTGGTGTTCCGGAGGTGCCCGGTTCCGGGCAGGAACGGCCAGGCACACCGCTGCCGGCACACTCCGACGGGGTAGTGGGTTCCGGGCAGGATCGGTCGGCGCCGCCGCCGCCGGCGTATTCCCCTGATGACGTGGTGGGTTCTGGGCAGGACCGGTCGGGCGAGCCGTTGCCGGCACGTTCCGATGGGGTGGTGGGTTCTGGGCAGGACCGGCCGGGCGAGCCGTTGCCGGCACGTTCCGATGGGGTGGTGGGTTCCGGGCAGGATCGGCCGGGGACGCCGCCGCCGCCGTACCGTCCGGTTGCCGGTGGCGATCAGGTGCCCGGAGTGCCTGGTGTGGATGTGCCCGGGAACCGGCCGCTGGAGGTGCCTACCTCGGCGCAGACACCGGATTCACCGGCGGTGACCCCGCATACTTCTAATGCGCCTGTGGATGCCGCGCTGCCGGAGACTGGCAGGTCCGGGTCTGTCGTGGACTCCGGCAGTGGTGTGGTGCCCGCGGGGCACGGGTCCTCGCCGGATGGCTGGACCGGCCACGATGGGCATTCCGGTGCGGACCCGGTTGCGGCACATGGGGATTCTCATGTGGGATCGGTTGCGGCGCATGGGGATTCGCATCGCCAGGATGGCACTGCGGTGTCGCCGGATTCGACGATGGTGCCGGCGGACGGGTCGCAGCCGGCCCCGCCACTGCATCGGGATCCGGCGGCGGTGCTGCCGGCGGTGCTGCCGGTGGGGTTGCCGGTGGACGCGGTGCGGGTGTCGGTGCCCGCGAATGTGGTTGCTGGTGGCGGGTTGGCGGAGTACGTGCGGGGCGGTGTGACGGAGTCCATGGGCGGGCCTGTGCTGCTGGTCGCGCAGGGCAATCCGACCGCGGGTGTGGTGGTGGTCTCGCCTGGCCAGGGGTCGGCCCTGGCGCAGGGGGTGGGGTGTGATGTTGTCGCGTTGACGCCGGGACAGGGCGGGCGCACACCGCAGTGGACAGTGTTCGGTACGGACGGATCGGCTAGGCCGGTGACCGGGCCCGGTGCCCCGGTGCCGGCCGGCGGGCACGGGAGCCCGGCCGGGTTGGCGGAGGCCTCGACTGCTGTTCCGGT
>NZ_JBSFLZ010000356.1:0-1179 GCF_053599315.1 Saccharopolyspora sp. NPDC000995 | reverse complement strand
GCCGGGATCGGGTTGGTGTCCGAACCGGAAATGATCGAGACCAGGTCCGGTGCGGCGAGTGCGTAACCGGCAAAAGCCAGGATCGCGGCGAGGCCGCCGACCACGACCGTCAGCTGCATGGCACGAGGGATGCTGCGCGCCGGGTTCGGCACCTCTTCGGCGACTTCCCCGCACGCCTCGAACCCGTAATAAAGGAACAGCCCGACGAGTGACGCGGCCAAGAAAGCACCGAAGTAGCCGCCCGCGTGGCTGGTGCCCATGTCGTGAAAGAAGATCGAGATCGGGTTGTGTCGCTGGAAGATCAGCAGGTAAAGACCGACCAGGACGATGCCGATGAGCTCGGCGGCCAAGCCGATCTTCGAGATGACAGCCAGTGTCCTGGTCCCGAAGCTGTTGCACACGATGCACACGACGGTGATGGCGAGCGCGATGAGCAGCCGCTGCGCAGGCGTCGAGCTGACCCCGGGAATGGCCGCGGTGCCACCGAACAGACTGGCCACGAAGTCCGAACTGAACAGTGCGGTGCTGGTGATCCCGATCGTGATGCAGCAGATGTAGATCCAGGCGGTGAACCACGCGTAACGTCCGTTCCACAACCGACGGGACCATTGGTAGAGCCCGCCCGCGAGCGGGAACTGGGCCACGACCTCACCGAAGACCAGCGCGACGAGCAGCTGCCCGAGCCCGATGATCACGATCCAGAAGATCGATGATGGTCCCGCAGCCGACAGACCGACCGCGAACAGCGACACGACGCCGACGAGCGGTGACAGGTAGACGAAACCGAGGGCGAAGTTCGCCCACAGGCTGACCTTGCGGTCGAACCGCTGCTCATAGCCCAAGGCCGCGAGCAGTTCCGCGTCCTCAGCCGAGGACGCGGGACCGGCGGTTCCGGGCGGCTGGGACCGGAGATCGGTGGTGGACACGGCTCCCGCCGCTTTATCTGTTTCTGACATGACAACCTCCAAAGGATCAGGGGTGGCCGTGATGGCGGGATCCGTGCCTCGGCCACGACGGTCAGGCGCGGTCGAACGTGTGGTCAGTCCATTCCAGACGGGCCGAGCCGAACTGGGCGTTGCGAACATCGCCGGACCGGCCGTGACCTTCGAAGTTCTCCAGTCGCGCGGCCCGGCCGCAGACCGCACCGAGTTCAGCACTCGCCCGCGCGTCACGAATTTC
>NZ_JBSFLZ010000355.1:0-1180 GCF_053599315.1 Saccharopolyspora sp. NPDC000995 | reverse complement strand
TCAGGCCTTGGGGACGTGCAGGATCAGGGCATCGCCCTGGCCTCCGCCGCCACACAGCGCCGCCGCACCGGTGCCACCACCACGACGCTTGAGCTCCAACGCCAGGTGCAACGCCAACCGCGCACCCGACATGCCGATCGGGTGACCCAGCGCGATCGCACCACCGTTGACGTTGACCCTCTCCTCACCCACACCCAACGCACGCGCAGACACGATCCCCACCGACGCGAACGCCTCGTTGATCTCCACCAGATCCAACTCCGCCGCGTCGACCCCCTCCTTCGCGCACGCGGCCTTAATCGCATTCGACGGCTGCTCGTGCAAGCTCGCATCCGGACCCGCGACGACACCATGCGCACCGATCTCGGCCAGCCAGCTCAACCCCAGCTCCTCTGCCCTGACCTTGCTCATCACCACCACCGCCGCCGCACCATCGGAAATCTGCGACGCCGAACCCGCCGTGATCGTGCCATCCGCAGCAAACGCCGGACGCAACTTCGCCAACGTCTCAACCGTGGTACCGGCACGAATGCCCTCATCGGCATCCACCACCAACGGACCACCCTTGCGACGCGGCACCTCGACCGGGACGATCTCCTCGGCGAACACACCCCGCTCCACCGCCGCCGCGGCACGCTGATGCGAACGAGCCGCGAACGCGTCCTGCTCCTCCCGGGTCACGCCATACCCAGCGTTGTACTTCTCGGTCGACAAACCCATCGCGACCTGGTCGAACGCGCAAAACAGACCGTCATGGGCCAGGTGGTCGAGCAGCTGCACATCGCCGTACTTGAAACCCTCCCGCGACCCGGTCAGCAAATGCGGCGCCCGCGTCATCGACTCCTGACCACCGGCCACCACGATCTCGAACTCACCCGCCCGGATCAGCTGATCAGCCAACGCGATCGCATCCAACCCCGACAGACACACCTTGTTGATCGTCAACGCCGGCACATCCATCGGAATACCCGCGGCCACCGCCGCCTGCCGCGCCGGGATCTGCCCCGCACCAGCAGTCAGCACCTGACCCATGATCGTGTACCCGACCTGATCCGGACGCACCCCAGCCCGCTCCAACGCCGCCCTGATCGCAACCCCACCCAGCTGCGCACCCGAGAAGTCCTTTAGCGAGCCGAGCAACCGCCCCATCGGAGTCCGCGCCCCCGCCACGATCACAGAA
>NZ_JBSFLZ010000354.1:0-1193 GCF_053599315.1 Saccharopolyspora sp. NPDC000995 | reverse complement strand
CTGCCAGGCTGAGTTCGAGGCGGGCGAGGTGGCTGGTGCGGGTCCGGTCGAGCGGGTGGCTGTTCCACCAAGCGTCGAGTCTGATCAGGTTCAGTGCGGCGGCTGAGTAGACGTGGTCGAGGTGGGTCTTGGCCAGGCCTCGGTAGCGGGCACGGCGTAGTCCGGTGACGGCCGTGGCCTGGCGGATCGTGCCTTCGACGCCCGCGCGGAGGGCGTAGTCCTTCTGCCAGTCCTTGGTCTCCTGCTCGGCGCGGGCCCGTCGCAGTGCCTCGGTCATCTCCCTGGGATGTAAGGAGATCTGTCGGCGTCCGCTTTTCGCGGTGGTGCACTGCGCCCGGTGTGGGCAGGAGCCACAGACCGTCTTGGAGAACGTGACCACCGTCTTGGGGACCCCGTCTTGGACACAAGGAGTCCATGCCGAGCTGAGTTGTCCAGCCGGGCAGGTCACCCGTTGGGCCTGCCAGTCGACGGCGAAGTCCGACGCGGCGAATCCCTCGTGGGCCTTGGCCTGGCGGGAGCGGTCCAGCAGCACAGGGGTGATCAGCGCGATGCCGAAGTTCTCCAGGGACCCCACGATCAGTTCGGCGGACGGGTAACCGGAATCAAGGTAGTGCTCGTCGGGCAGCAGATCCCGTTTCCGCAGAGCCTGATGGATCGGCCCGAGCATCGTGCTGTCAGAGACGGTGGCGTCGGTCGTGGCGACGTTCGTGATCAGATTCGGCTTCTGCGCGGCAGGACAGCGACAGCCGGCATCCTCGGCGGGTTCCGTCGGGGCGGGAGCCGCACAGGTCTCACTGATGTGGACCTTGAAGCCGTTCCAGAACAGATCCCGCTTGACGCCCCAACGGGCGTCGGTGTCGTAGGGTGAGGTCAAGCGCCGACAGCCGGGCGGGAGACCACCATCCTTATCGATGTCATTCCCCCGCCGCTTGATCACCTCCCGCCCATTCCTGGCCACGGTGCGCGTGTAGTTCTGGACCAGCACCACGCGCAGGATCTCCACGGCCGGGAGTTCACGCAGCCACGTCGGCGAGGCGGGCGCGTAGACGGCCGCCAGTAACGTGAAGCCGTCTTTGCCGTAGGACAGGGCGAGTTCGTCCTTCTTGGTCTGCGAGGCCGGCAAGCGCCAGGTGTCGATCCGCTGCTGGTAACGCCGGCTCCAGCCCGAAACGTCGAGCACCTCGGCCACCCAA
>NZ_JBSFLZ010000353.1:0-1216 GCF_053599315.1 Saccharopolyspora sp. NPDC000995 | reverse complement strand
TTTCGATGGGCTGCTGGCCTCGGGTGAGGGGGCGTTGCGGGAGTTAGCGGTGTTCGTGCGGAACCTGGCGCGGCAGGTGCGGTATTTGAAGCTGGCGACGATCCATAGTCTGGAAATTTTGTTGTTCGAGATGGCGTGGGCGGTGTATTGGGCGGGGGCGACCGGGGGTGCGTCGATGGCGTGGCTGGCGGCGCGGATGGCGGTGATGCGCTTTTTGCTGTCGCGGTGGTGGGGCCAGTTGTTCATGCGGTTGGCCATGGCGGCAGCCGGTGGGGTGGCGTTCAACGTGGTACCGGATCTGCAGGCCCAGATACAGATGCTGGGTGAGAAATCAGCCCAGAAGTGGGACGGGAAGCTCAGTGAGCAGGCGGCGGGAATGGGGGCGTTCTCGGCGTTGGTGTCGCTGCCGTTGTCGGCGGTAGGCGGACTGGTCGGCAATACGCTGACGAAGGTGCTGGTGCGGGGACTCGGCGATGAAGTGGACGAGAAGATCCTGGAGGCGGCGGCGAAGCGGGCGGTGGCCGAGCACGCGGAGAAGTATCCGATCTCGGCGATGGCCCGCTTCGCCGATGCGGTGGGGGAGCACCTGGATCATTACGCGGGAATGTCGGTGCGGGGCATGTGGTCGGCACGGTTCGGCAGCGGGATCGGGGAAGCGTTATCCGACGGCCTAGGCGAGTTGTTCGGCGAGGTCGGATATCAGGCGGCCACAGGCCAAGACGTGACCTGGAACCCGTTCTCGGTGACAGCAGGCGTATCCGAGTCGGTATTCAGCGGTGTGGGCAATCTGACAGGCTTGGCATGGCGGGGCAAACTGCACCCGCAAGGCCCGAGCCCCTACCTCGACGACACCAGCCGACGTCCAGACACCACCACCGACGGCGGCGGGCTCAACGAGGAGAAAACCCCACTGCCGGGGGCAGGACCTGGGTCGCAGCCAGGAGATACCCCTGGCTCCCCAGGCAAGGACAACACGTTCGATTCCTCCGATACCTCGAAGCCGTCTGATGCGGACTCTGTTTTCCCGGTCGGGCCGGTGGATTCGGCTGCGGTGCCGGTGCCCTCCGGTAAAGACCTGGTGGCGTCCGCTGCCGTGGACGGCAAGGACAACAAGGACGTTGAGGGCGGTGCTGGTAGCAGTGTGGTGGGCGGGGACGCGACGGGTGGTGTTCCGGCGGTGCGGGACTACGGGCAGCACCGGCCGGGTACGCCGCCA
>NZ_JBSFLZ010000352.1:0-1223 GCF_053599315.1 Saccharopolyspora sp. NPDC000995 | reverse complement strand
CGATCCTGTCGGCGTCGTCGTACTTCATGAAGTCGCCGCCGGAGCAGTATTCCGACGCCGCCGCCTACCAAGCGGTCGAAGACTTCATCGCCGGCTGAGTCATGAACCGGTTCCGACGCCTGCTAAGGGACGGTCCGAAGTCCACGGCCGAGCTGCGGGCGCTGCGGGCCGAAATCTCACCGCACTTCATGTACAACATTGCCGTTGGGATCGGCTGTGGCCTTGCGCAGTTCGTTCGCGCGACGCGGAAATCGATGATCAGACCTCGGACCGGCCCCGGCTGCAGGCGGTAACGGTCGACGAGTTCAGTGGTCGACATCTGGCCGCGGGCTCGTCCGCACAGGGTTCGCAGGGTCGCCGGGGCATCAGCGCCGAAGACGCCTGAGCGGTGCAGCAGCACGTAGAACAGCGTCTTGCCCGGTGCGCCCGCCGGGCGAACTTTGGAATGCGTCTCGTAGAACTCCACGCAGTCGCCGACGGTGATATCGGTGATACGACCGCCTTTGCTGGCAAGGATAACCGCGATTCGCGCTTTCGCGGGCTGGGCATCGGCTTTGATGATCGTAGGATCGTCGGCGATCACCTGGTCCAGCGTGGCAAACCCGTCACCATCACGGTACTGCGCCATGCCGGTGGCCAGCGTGCACGAACCTCGGCTGAGCAACAAGGTCATGCTGGGGCGGATCACCTCCGCGCAGATCAGCATCAGCAGGCCCGAGACCAGGATGCCCGAGTTGGCCGACTCGCCACGTGCGGTCAACCACTCGGTCGGCAATCGTGCCCAGTCCGCGCCCGACGACTCTTCCTGGCCGCTGGCCAGCCACCTCTGTTGCCACGTATCGCCGGGAAAATTGGCCAACCAGTCGAGGAACTTCGCGACGCCGCGCATCCTCGGCACGTGCATCTTCCGGCTGTCAGCGCGGAAGCGCACTCCGTCTAGCTGGTGCAATACTTATTGTCGTGATTGCCGGGTGTCTGGCCAGGACATCTCCCGAGGTCGCGCTGAAAACCGTCCGCGCAGCGCCCGAACACCAACTCGATCGGAGTCTGCCGATTCCCTCTCTGATGCAGCAACATCCGTGTGTCCATTGTGGATTTTTTATTGTTCTTATGACTGATCCTTGGGTGACCTGAGGTTTCGCGGTTATGCGGCGGTTGCGGTGCTGGTCGTGGGCCTGTCGGGATATTGATCTGTTGTGTTCTGGCCTGCGGTGATGGCCGTA
>NZ_JBSFLZ010000351.1:0-1232 GCF_053599315.1 Saccharopolyspora sp. NPDC000995 | reverse complement strand
GAGCCGCAGCCACAGCCTTCGCGGCCGTCTCCGCCGCTTCCTTCGCGATGTCACGGACATCCTCCACCCGGGCAGCACCCTCAGCGATACGCTCATCCGCCTCCCAAACCGCCGCCACCAGCTGATCAATCCGCTCCCGCACAGCAGCGTGCTCAGCGCTAGCGGACTGCACCCGCGCCGCCGCGTCAGCACGCTGAGCACGCAACGCATCCCGCGCAGCACCCTCGCCCTCGCCCGCGTCCTGGTCTCGCAGAAGCGCCGCCTGCTCCCGGGCCCCTATCAAAACCGCCTGTTTCTCAACCAGATCCCGCCGAGCCGCATCGAGTTCAGCATTCAACTCCTCCTGCCGCCGCCTCGCCTCCGCCAGTTCTCCCTCCGCCACCGTCAACTTCTCAGCTTGCCGCTGAGCATGCCCGACACTCACCTCGGCCGAGGCAGTCTCATCCGCCGCCGCCGTGAGCAACGCATCGGTCTCAGCGGAATCAGCCGCCGTGACCGTGCTCGCCGGCGCCTCCAGCACGGGCGCATCCACCATGCTGTAAACCTGGGTCAGCTTCTCACCAGCCGCCGCGATCGTCGCCCGCGCCTGGGCCACCTTCGCAGCCTGCTCGGACTCCCGCATCCGTCCCAAATCCGGCAACGGCTCCGCACGAAACCGCGCCGTCTCCGCACGCAGATGCACCCATTGAGGACTCAACCCAGGCAACCCCGGCGGCAAGGAAACATCAGACGGGCCCTGCCCCGACGGCCACTCACCCCTGCGCGTCGTCTCCCAAGCGCCCTGCGAATAGTCAGGACGCAACATGAAGAGCTCATCCAAATACCCACCCGAAACCATGGAGGCAAACCCATTGGTCTCCGGACCGAACCACACGATCCCCCGCGTCCAGAGCACCTCAACACCCGACGCCTCATCCAGCGCCTGCGCGAACTCCTCCGAGACCCCACAGGCATACAACCGGATCGCCCTCTTCCCGTACATCCTCCCTCGAATTAAACTAGCCAAATCCCAGGCATTCGCACTCTCGCCGCCGATAAGAACTCCTCCGCGCCCATCACCTTTCGCCACCACCGCCAACACGCCATCCTCAACCGGCAAATTACGTGCGACAGCAATAAGCTCCTCGCCCAAATCAGACGGCGACATCATAATCCCCGCCGGAATCCCGACTACGCCGGAAGCCAGCACCTGCTCAGACACAGGCGCCGACACAGGCGGCGGCAAGGGAACG
>NZ_JBSFLZ010000350.1:0-1238 GCF_053599315.1 Saccharopolyspora sp. NPDC000995 | reverse complement strand
GGAGAAGACCTCGCTGCTGGAGAAGGATTCCGGGTCGCAGACAGGCGATGCTGCCGGTTTTCCGGGCAAGGGCGTCGCGTTCACCCCGTCGGATGTCTTGGATGTGTCTGATGTGGACCCGGTTTTCTCTGTCGGGGTGGTGGATACGGATGCGGTGACGCTCTCGGGCGGAGATCCCGTGGTGTCCGGTTCCGGTCGGGCCTTCGGCGAGGTGGGCGGCAAGGACGGTGGTGGCGGTAAGGGTGGTGCCGATGGCGGCGTGGCGGGTGGGAAGCCGGCTCGCGTGGTTCCGGCCGTGTCAGGTGTGGGGCAGGACCGTCCGGGCACGCCGCCACCGGCATATTCTGATGGGGCAGCGGGTTTCGGGCAGCAACGATCGGTGATGCGGCCTCGGTCGTATGGTCCGGTTGCCGGTGGCGATCAGGTCGTCGGTGTGGTTGTGTCCGGGGGCCGGCCGGTGGATGTGCTTACCTCGCAGACGCGGGACTCAACGGGGGGTATGTCCCCGGCGGTTACCCCGCACGCGTCTGGTGTGCCCTCGGATACCGCGCTACCGAAGACCATCACGCCGGGGTCTGGGTCGATCGCGGATCCGGACAGTGGTGCTGTGTTCCCGGGGCAGGAGACGACGTCGCCGAGTGCGGCGACCGGCCAGGGTGTGTCTTCGGCGGTGGATTCGGTCGTGCGGTATGGGGATGCGCATCCTTTGGGTGGGGCTGCGGTGTTGTGGGATTCGGTGACGTTGCCCGCGGAGGGGTCGCAGGCAGCCCCGCATCTGCAGCAGAACCAGGTGAGGCCACCGGCTGCGGACGTGCCTGTGGGCACGGTGCGGGTGGCGGTGCCCGCGGAGGTGGTTGCTGGTGGCGGGTTGGCGGAGTTCGTGCGCGGCAGGGTTGCGGATTCCACTGGCGGGCCTGTGATGCTGGTGTCCCAGGCCGACTTGAATGCGGGTGTGCCGGTGTCGCCGGGGCAGGCGTCGTCTCTGGCGCGGGGCTTGGGGCGTGATGTCGTCGCGTTGACGCCAGGGCAGGGCGGGCGCGGGCCATGGTGGACCGTGTTCGGCGGGGACGGATCGGACAGGCCGGTGGGCGAGTCCGGTGGTTCGGTGTCGGCTGGCGGGCGTGAGGGCCGGGCCGCTCTGGCGGAGGCGTCGGTTGTTGTTCCGGCTGGCACGGCAGCGTCGGGAAATCCGCCGGTGAGGCAGTGGGTGCGCGGGGAGATCGATCGGGCCGCCGGGT
>NZ_JBSFLZ010000349.1:0-1249 GCF_053599315.1 Saccharopolyspora sp. NPDC000995 | reverse complement strand
GACCGCGGGCACCGTGGCCGGTGCCGCCCCCCGTACGGGGGCGGGTGCCAGCGCGGAGAAGTCGCCGTGCGGGCCCTCCGGGTAGGTCACTTCGGCGTGTGCCTGGCCCAGGTGGCGGACACCAGGGGGCCCGGCTTGCCCGGAGACCCGCTTCTTACCCTGTAGTCCCGTCCCGTCCGGGACGGCCTGCCGCTTGGCCGGTAGCTCCACTACCTCATGTCGCCGCGAACCGGATTCAGGCCCCCGTTGCGTGATCTCCCGCCGTACCTCGGCGGACACCTCTTGTGGTTCCCGTGCCGGTTGTGATTCCCGTGCCGACCCCCACCACGTCGACACGGACGTGTGGCTGGCCAGGCCGCCGGACAGCTCCGCCACCCGCGTGGTGGTGTAGCGGCGGCGGTGGGTGTCCGGGTCTGTTTTCCGGCCCAGATTCTGTGCCCACTCACGGACCAGCTCTCGCGTGAGCTTGTCAGCGAGACCTCCCCGGCCGTTGCGGTCGACGTTGAGGTTGTGGTGGGTCAGGACCGCACGCAGGTCTTTCGGTCCTTCGGGTGTGGGCTCCCAGTTCGTGATCTCCCGCCGTACGTCGGCGGACACCTCTTGTGGTTGCCGTGCCGACTTCCACCACTCCGACACGGACGATCGGTTGATCAGGCCGCCGGACAGCGCCGCCACCCGCCTGGCGGTGTAGCCGTAGTTGGTGTCCGGGTCTGTTTTCCGGCCCATATTCTGTGCCCACTCACGGACCAGCTCTCGCGTGAGCTTGTCACGGAGACCTCCCCGGTCCTTGCGGACGACGTCGAGGTTGTGGCGGATCAGGACCGCACGCAGGTCTTTCGGTCCTTCGGGTGTGGGCTCCCAGTTCGTGATCTCCCGCCGTACGTCGGCGGACACCTCTTGTGGTTGCCGTGCCGACCCCCACCACGTCGACACGGAGATGTGGCTGATCAGGCCGCCGGACAGCTCCGCCACCCGCCTGGAGGAGTAGGCGTAATTGGTGTCCGGGTCTGTTTTCCGGCCCATATTCTGTACCCACTCACCAACCAGGTCTCGCGTGAGCTCGTCAACGAAATGTCCGTGGACGTTGCGGACGACGTTGAGGTTGTGGTGGGTCAGGACCGCACGCAGGTTTTCCGGTCCTCCGGGTGTGGGCTCCCAGTTCGTGATCTCCTCCCGTACCTCGTCGGACACCCCTTGTGGTTCCCGTGCCGGTTGTGGTTCCCGTGCCGGTTGTGGTTCCCGTGCCGGC
>NZ_JBSFLZ010000348.1:0-1257 GCF_053599315.1 Saccharopolyspora sp. NPDC000995 | reverse complement strand
CTCGGAAACGCCACCCTCGCGAGCATCCCCCTCCCGAACGCCACCCTCCCGAACGTCGCGCTCGGGAGCATCCGCCTCGGGGATGTCGCCCTTGGTGGCGCCCGGTGGCTCGTCCCCGAACGCTTCCCACCACGGGGCGGGGTTCTCATCCTCGAAATCAGTGGTCCAGTTATCCAAAGCTGCCCGGCCGGCCGGATCATCCGGCGGCTCTGCCTGGATCTCATGGAGGACCGGGGCTTCCTCGGCGCCGTCTGGAACCTCATCAACCGGCGGTGCCGCCACCGCGGGCCGAGTCCCCAGGTAATGGCCGCGAGCCGTCTCACGACGAAGCAGTACCACCTCCGGAACAGCATCCGAAACGGCCTCATCCACCGGATGAGCCTGCCCGGACTCATCCATCACCCACAAACGAACCCCGGCCATCCGTCCCACCACCAGCGCAACCACATCACCCGACCTATCCGGGTACACACCCGGCCGGCGAATCTCCTCAACAGCCTCCCGGTCAACATTCACATCACCACCCCGAATACCAGCAACATCGCTTTTATGCTCGTTCGCATAGTCGGCGACCGCTTCCCGTAACACCTCAACCGACGCGAACCTGTCCCGCAGACCAGGAATCGAATCCAGCGCCGCAGCAAAAAAAGAGTCACCCCCAGCCTGGACATAAACAGGAACCAGCCCACGCTCATGCAAAACCGACAACTGACCAGCCGTCACACCAAAACCAGCATCATCAGTCTCAGAAACAACACGCCACACATCCTGCCAAACCTCGTTGGCAACCCCGACGTTGTGTTCACGCAGGAATTGCATTCCGCCCTGGGCGGTCGTGTACCCCGCCGCTTGAGCCCGGGCAACCCACCCCGCCACCTCCCCCCGAGGTATCCCACGCCGCCGAACCCGCTTCCCCTTCCCGGACTCAGCACGCCACACCTCCCCCCAAACCCTGGCGGCAACCCCGACGTGGTGTTCACGCAGGAATTGCCTTCCTGCCTTGGCGGTCGTGTACCCCGCCGCCTGAGCCCGGGCGACCCACCCCGCCACCTCCCCCCGAGGTATCCCACGCCGCCGCTTCCCCTTCCCGGACTCAGCACGCCACACCTCCCCCCAAACCCCGGCGGCAACCCCGACGTGGTGTTCATACAGGAATTGCATTCCATCCTGGGCGGTCGTGTGCCCCGCCGCTTGAGCCCGGGCAACCCACCCCGCCACCTCCCCCCGAGGTATCCCACGCCGCTGAACCCGCTTCCC
>NZ_JBSFLZ010000347.1:0-1268 GCF_053599315.1 Saccharopolyspora sp. NPDC000995 | reverse complement strand
CCACCCCACCCGGCGAATCCGACCCGTGCAGCAACACGCCCGGGATCGCACCCGACATCACTTCCAGGAAAACCCCGGTAAGGCTCCGGATCTTGCTGACGGCGATCGCCGCCACACTGGTCGCCGCAAGCCCACCATGCTTGATCCCTTGCACCTCCGGCTCACCCACAAGCTCAGCGCCGACATGAAGTTCGTAGGTGTGACCCTTCCAGCGGCCTTCCCACCGCAGCTGTGTGCCGGCCCCCCCATTCTCGAGATCACCAAGCTTGGCCTGCACATTCGACAGGAAATGCTCAGCCGTACGATCATTGCCCACGGGCGTGCCCTGCGGGGAAACCGGCAACAACCAGTCAGCCGCATCCGGACCCAGTTCCGGCCGCTGGGAAATCTGCCGGCGCAACAACGGAATCCGGTCACTCAAATCCACCGGCTCGGTAACCCCCTGACTCCACGACGGAGTAGCCAGCCTGTGCCCAGAAGGCACCTTCGCCACATCCCCAGGCGAATCCTTCGCCATATCCCCAGGCGAGTCCTTCGCCACGTCCGTGGGCGAATCCTTTGCCATATCCCCAGGCGAGTCCTTCGCCACGTCCGTGGGCGAATCCTTTGCCGTATCCGTGGGTGTGTTCAGCGCTTCGGTGGTAATCGCGACCGGTTGCTTGCCGGTTTCGTGTGCTCGCTGTCCCTCGAGTTCGGCCTGTCTGGTCTTGATCTCCTGTAGCTGCTGGTCGTCCACCCATACCGTCGTCGAGGCAGGCAGCGTGAACCGCTCCGCGGAACGGGCGGGCGGGGCGCCTTTGAACAATCCCATTTTGTCGATCTTGCCGACGGTCTTGACCTCGGCGCCGACGGTGGCCTCGAGGTCCACCGTGACCAGGTGAAGCACCCGCGGTGGGCCCGTCTTCGACCGGGTGAGTGCGGTGTCGCTGGCATGTCCGCGTTCCCGCCGGTAGCTACCCGCCCCCGGGACCCACTCCTGGATCACCAAACCGGAGAGGACACCTGTGTGTTCATCGGTTGGGATCATCGCGGGCTCGATGGAGTTCGACCAGAAGAAAGTCCCGGCCTTGCTGCTGCCCGTGGCGCGCCCACCGGTCACCGACCGCGTCGGCTGCTCCCAGATCTTGACCGGGTTACCGTCACCATCCAGCACCGGCTCGGGATTACGCATCGTCAACGAATACTCGACCACACCATGCTGATCCCGGCGGCGCTTTTCCACCGACAGACCGTCCACCCGGAACTTCTTACTGAAAGCACGTGCGGTC
>NZ_JBSFLZ010000346.1:0-1281 GCF_053599315.1 Saccharopolyspora sp. NPDC000995 | reverse complement strand
ACCGACGCAAACCTGTCCCGCAGACCAGGAATCGAATCCAGCGCCGCAGCAAAAAAAGAGTCACCCCCAGCCTCGACATAAACAGGAACCAGCCCCTGCTCATGCAAACCCGATAACTGATCCGTCGTCACGCCAAAACCAGCAGCATCAGCCTCAGAAACAACACGCCACACAGCCCTCCAAACCTCGGCGGCAACCCCGACGTGGTGTTCATGCAGGAATGTCATTCCGTCCTTGGCGGTCGTGTGCCCCGCCGCTTTAGCCCGGGCGACCCACCCCGCCAACTCCTCCCGAGGTATCCCACGCCGCCGCTTTCCCTTCCCGGACGCAGCACGCCACGCAGCCTGCCAAACCACGGTGCCAACCCCGACGTTGTGTTCACGCAGGAACGTCATTCCGTCCTGGGCGGTCGTGTGCCCCGCCGCTTGAGCCTGGGCGACCCACCCCGCCAACTGCTCCCGAGGTATCCCAGGCCGATGAACCTGCTTTCCCTTCCCGGACGCAGCACGCCACGCAGCCTGCCAAACCACGGTGCCAACCCCGACGTTGTGTTCATACAGGAATTGCATTCCGTCCTGGGCGGTCGTGTACCCCGCCGCTTGAGCCTGGGCCACCCACCCCGCCAACTGTTCCCGAGGTATCCCACGCCGCCGCTTTCCCTTCCCGGACGCAGCACGCCACGCATCCCGCCAAACCCTGCCGTCAACCCCGACGTTGTGTTCATGCAGGAATGTCATTCCGTCCTGGGCGGTCGTGTGCCCCGCCGCTTGAGCCTGGGCGACCCACCCCGCCAACTCCTCCCGAGGTATCCCAGGCCGCCGCTTCTCCTTCCCGGACTCAGCACGCCACACCTCCCGCCAAACCCTGATGTCAACCCCGACGTGGTGTTCATGCAGGAATGTCATTCCGTCCTGGGCGGTCGTGTGCCCCGCCGCTTGAGCCCGGGCAACCCACACCGCCAACTCCTCCCGAGGTATCCCACGCCGCCGAACCCGCTTCCTCTTCGCGGGCGCGGCATCCTGCGGTCCGGAGGCCACCGGGGCATCCGCACCCGACGCCGGGTGGGCCGTGGATGGTCCGGCCTGCGACTCACCCGGATACGCCTCCCCCGGCCCCCGCTGCGGGGGCCTGCCGCCCCGCAGCCCGCGTTGCCCCACGCCCCCCACCGACGACGGCACACCCTTAACACCACGCACCGGCGGCCGGGCGGTACGCCACAAATCCGGCGCACCCTCCACACCCGCCTCCCGCACGCTGGCCGCCAACTCTGCAGCACGCGCC
>NZ_JBSFLZ010000345.1:0-1293 GCF_053599315.1 Saccharopolyspora sp. NPDC000995 | reverse complement strand
CGTAGATGCCGAACAGCAGCGCGATTATCGTCCGGATGTCGAAGGCGCCAGCGGTGCCCGAGCTTTTCGCCATGTCAGTTCCTCGTGTCAGTTCCTCGGCAGAGCCGTCTGCGTGTTATCCGAAGGCGATGTTGAGGGCGATGATCAGGACCAGGGCGATCCCGGCCAGCAGACCCGGCCGCCGGTACCAGCCCGCGTCCTGCCCGCTGGTCGCGGCCTGCCGGCTGGCCCGCGGCGTCAACGAGTACACCAGCCCCGCCAGCTCCGCCTCCGGCTTCGGACGCGTCGCCAACGACACCACCACGCTGACCACTATGTCCACCACGAACGCCACACCCGCACCCACGAAACTCGCACCCTGCCCCGGGAGGTCCAGCACCCCCGACTCCGAGAGCCCGAACACCGCCACCGCCGACACCGTGCCCAGCACCAGACCCGCCCACCCCGCATGCGGGGTCATCCGCTTCCAGAACATCCCCAGGATGAACGTCGCGAACAGCGGCGCGTTGAAGAACGAGAACAACTGCTGCAGGTAATCCATCAAGTTCGAATAACCCGCTGCGATGAACGCCGTGCCCACCGCCGCCAGCGTCGCCCCCACCGTCACCCAGCGACCCATCCGCAGGTAATAACCATCCGCCCGGTCCCGCACCACGTACGACTGCCAGATGTCATAGGTGAACACCGTGTTGAACGACGACAAATTCGCCGCCATCCCCGCCATGAACGACGCCAGCAACCCGGCCAGGGCGATCCCCAGAATCCCGTTCGGCAGCAAATCCCGCATCAACAACAAGATCGCATCGTTGTAATCCACACCCCCGCCACCGGTGCCACCGGACTGCTTGTACGCCGCCAGCTCCGGGATCAGCACCGCCGCGATCATCCCCGGAATGATCACGATGAACGGGATGAACATCTTCGGGAACGACCCGATGATCGGCGTCCGCTGCGCCGCCGACATGCTCTTGGACGCCATCGCCCGCTGCACCTCGACGAAGTTCGTCGTCCAGTACCCGAAGCTGAGCACGAACCCCAATCCGAACACCAGACCCACCACGCTCAGCACACTGTTGCCGAACCCGGTCAACTGATTGCCCGGCCACGCCGACAGCTGCTCGGCGCCCCCCGGGCCCGCCGACACCTTCGCCACCAGACCCTGCACACCGCCGACCTTCACCAACCCCACGATCGTCAACGGCAACAACGCCGCCACGATCACGAAGAACTGCAACACCTCGTTGTAGATCGCCGCTGACAACCCACCCAACGCCGTGTACGACAACACGATGG
>NZ_JBSFLZ010000344.1:0-1294 GCF_053599315.1 Saccharopolyspora sp. NPDC000995 | reverse complement strand
GGCAGCGTACAAACCGTCCACCGCATCTTGACCTTGTTCGTCGGCCACCTGCCGCAACGCCCTACCGGCCTCCGCGAACCTGCGCTTTACCGAACGAACCCTAGAAATAACGCGCAACGCTGGATCATCATCGACCCCACGCACCATCGAGACCGCAACGGCCCCAACCTCCGCCTGATTCCCAGCACCAACCTCCTGCCAACGCGCCTCTTCCACTCTCACCGCCTCGAACGCATCGCGAAGCAAACCACTCACCATCACGCCGATATCAGGGTCACCGGCCAGATAACCGGCCAGTTCCGCACGCACCTCCTGAGCACCGTGCAAGTCACCCGGATTCTCACCCAACCACTGCGCCAGCACATTCCGGAACCGCCACGACACCCTCAGCGGCCCCAAAATCCCGTCCGCATCAGCCAACAACCGGTCCACAGCTTCACGACCCACGATGCCGCCCCACTCATGCATCTGCGCCGCGGCCCGCTCGTACCGCTCATTCCAGTCCTGCAACAACGCCTGCGCATCCCCTATACGACCGCCATGCGTCAGCGGCCGATGCGGGACCGCATTCCGCGATGGATCATCCTGCATTCCCCCGAAGTCCCGGTCCGCGTCAGCGAACGTCTGGCCCACCGGATCTGGACCATGCAGAGCCCCCCACTGCCGTAACCCGCCGTCTGCTGTCTCGAAACTATCCCGCATTTCCGGTATCAGGTTATTTGGCAGCCGTTCCCGCAACTGCTGAACAGCAGCGACAACTTCCTCTACCCGGCTGCGGATCGCGTCCAAACGCACCCCACCTAGATCCAACCACTCCGCAATCTTGGCGTCATATACGTTCCACAGGTCAGTATCCGCCTCCGCCTCCACCAAGACCCGCCGCAGAGACCCCACCTCAGCTTCCAAATCGGAGATCAGCTGCGTCTTGACATCATCGATAACCGAGCCAACCCAATTCCTAGATCTGTTGAATCGATCCTCCAAATCGGCGACGGTGTAATTCCCGCGAAGCACTTCCTCAAATGCTGCGTTTCGCAGCACCCGGTTGACAGCGTCATAGTCCAGCAAACCACTAAGCGCCATGCCAACCGCCATGCGTCGCCGATGCAGCTGCTGTGCTTCAGCGTACTTGTTCGCAGGCTCCTGGGGCACCGTGGCGGAAAGCAAGGCGTCGGCAGCACTCGTGTCCGCACCGTCGCTGAGGTCACCAGCCAGGTAACTGACCAGTTCCCACCGCAACTGCAACTGCTGATCATCCCGCGGGTTCGTCATCAACTCGTGTGCCATCACATCC
>NZ_JBSFLZ010000343.1:0-1300 GCF_053599315.1 Saccharopolyspora sp. NPDC000995 | reverse complement strand
TTGGATGTGTTGGCGCGGGTAAACCGAGGCCGAGGGCCGAAATGGATGCTGCACAGGGGCGGAAGCCGACCGCGGCCGGTCGAGCCGCCGGCCGACATGACCCGTGCACCACGACCCGAACCGCTGCTGTTCCAGGGGCCCGGTGATTCCGCCGAGACGATCGAGCAGGCCGCGAAGCCGGCACCCGATTTGCCGGACACACGCCGACGAAGCGCCTCCGATCATCAGGTAGACGGATAGCAAGAGCCGTCACCGGCGATCGCGCCCGCCACAGGCCGCGGAGCAGAAGGTCTACACCGCGCCCTCGGAGCAAGCGGCGCTGGCTCGGCTCGCGGGCTGGATGTAGATCAATGACCGCGAGACGCTGGCTCGGCTCGCGAGCAGGGCCACCGTCACTTGTTCTCCGGCGTCGGCTAGGTGGCTGGTGTTTTGGGTGGCTAAGGATCGGTGTGTCTCTCAAGCTTTACCTGCCGGACTACAGGGTGACCTTCGTCGTCTCCCGCGAGAGCGGCGGCTACATCGAGGTCTCCCGCGACGATCACCGGCTCGGCGAGGTCCTAGTCGTGCCGATCGGTGTGGCAGACGATCGCCGGCAAGATCTGGTCGACTTCCAAGACGAAGAAGGACGATGGGGTGGAGCTCGGCCAGTTCATCGAGGCCGACCTGACCAAGTTCCACAACACGCTGCGGGCGCTGGCGGTCCAGGTCTCCACGGTGTCCGGGCTGAGCCTGCATAACCTCGGCTACTCCAGCGACAACCCGCCCAGCGCCGATGGCATCCGCGCGGCCGAGTCCCGGCATGTGAAGCGGGCCGAGCGGCGGATCAAGGGCTTCGAGAACGCTTGGGAGCGGAGGTTGCTGCGCTGGACGCGGTGTCGCCAGTTTCGCCTGGCGTCGGTGTCTGGAGGGGTGGAGCGGGAGGGAGCGGGAGGGAAATGGGAGGTTGTAGGGGGTTGAACCGCGTTGTACTGCACTGAGCGGAAGTTAGCTGCACCGGTTTGTGCTGCGATTTCTCAATTTTCGCAGGTGAGTGTCCTTTGTGTACTTGACTGGGGGTCAAGGGGTCGCAGGTTCAAATCCTGTCAGCCCGACGTTGGCGGAAGCCGGCTGACCGGCACGTAAGTGCAGGTCAGCGGGCTTTTTAGGGCTTGTGCTCGTCCAGCAGCGAGGCCCGCGAGGTGGCTTTGACGACGAACTCCTCGGCACTGCGCGCCAGGGAGAACCGCCGCGCTGTCTTGCGGTCCAGCCGCAGTTCCCGCGCGATCGCGCGGATCCCCTTGCCCTGGGCGCGCAACGCCTG
>NZ_JBSFLZ010000342.1:0-1313 GCF_053599315.1 Saccharopolyspora sp. NPDC000995 | reverse complement strand
CCGGAGGGCACCGATACCGCAGCCGAATCCACCGGCCCGACCGGGAAAACAGAGGCCGCATCAGACGGCTTCGAAGCATCGGACGGCTTCGAAGCATCGGACGGCTTCGAGGTATCGGAGGAATCGAACGTGTTGTCCTTGCCCGGGGAGCCAGGGGTATTCCCTGTCTGCGACCCAGGCCCTGCCCACGGCAGCGGGGTTTTCTCCCCGTCGAACCCTCCGCCATCGGTGGCGGTGTCCGGACGCCGGCTGGTGTCGGCCAGGTACGGGCTTGGGCCTTGCGGGTGCAGCTTGCCCCGCCACGCCAAGCCCGCCAGATTGCCCACACCGGAGAACACCGACTCGGACACACCCGCCGTCAGCGAGAACGGGTTCCAGGTCACTTCCTGGCCCGTGGCCGCCTGATACCCGACCTCGCCGAACAACTCGCCCAGGCCGTCGGACAACGCCTCCCCGATCCCGCTGCCGAACCGCGCCGACCACATGCCCCGCACCGACATCCCCGCGTAATGATCCAGGTGCTCCCCCACCACATCCGCGAAGCGCGCCATCGCCGACACCGGATACAACTCCGCGTGCTTGTCCACCGCTTTCCTGGCCGCCGCCTCCAGAATCTTCTCGTCCACCTCATCGCCGAGCCCCCGCACCAGCACCTTCGTCAACGCGTTGCCGACCAGTCCGCCTACCGCCGACAACGGCAGCGACACCAACGCCGAGAACGCCCCCATTCCCGCCGCCTGCTCACTGAGCTTCCCGTCCCACTTCGCACTGGACTTCTCACCCAGCATCTGCGCCTGGGCCTGCAGATCCGGCACCACGTTGAACGCCACCCCACCGGCTGCCGCCATCGCCAGCCGCATGAACAACTGGCCCCACCACCGCGACAACAAAAACCGCATCACCGCCATCCGTGCGGCCAGCCACGCCATCGACGCGCCCCCGGTCGCTCCCGCCCACGCCACCGCCCACGCCATCTCCACCAACAACAATTCCAGACCATAAATCGTCACCAGCTTCAAATAGCGCACCTGCCGCGCCAGGTTCCGCACGAACACCGCTAACTCCCGCAACGCCCCCTCACCCGAGGCCAGCAGCCCATCGAAAGTGTCCAGCCCATCGGCGAACCGGTCCGCCGCCTTTCCCGAAAACCCCGTCCGCACCTTCGCCACCAACTCCGCCACCAACCCGCCCATCTCCCCGACCCCCACCGCACCCGACTCCAACGCATCCGCCACCGCGAACAACACACCCTCATCCGCATCCGTCATATCCTCACCGGTCAACACCTGGAAAAGCCGCCTCACCCCCTCCGG
>NZ_JBSFLZ010000341.1:0-1327 GCF_053599315.1 Saccharopolyspora sp. NPDC000995 | reverse complement strand
CGCGGAACCACCGCAGGACCAGCACAGCCTGCCAGAACGTGGTCAACACCCGGCGCCCCTTGCGGGTCCCTTTCCTGCGGCGTTCACCGGCTAGCAGCCTGCTGAGGAAGACCACCAGTTCACGGGGAACATCGAGTTTGGCAGAATACGTGACCACGTGGGGCCTTCCCTGGTCGAAGATCGTTTCTTGGTCGAACTTCTTTTACCAGGGACCCCACGTCCCACTCTCCCCGGGCCAGCGCTACCCGATCACACACCCATTCCGGCAGGCCGCCCTCCAGACACTTCTTACTGAGATCACCTCAATGGAGGGCAGAGTTCCGACGTTATCGTCGACGCAAGGCGAACGGATCTAACACAGGAGCAAGCAGTCAGCGGATTAAAAGCTTACCTGAACGCTCCTGGAAACGCACACAAGCTCACCCGAGTAAGAATATGGGGAAAGATTTTTGACTTCGACTGGAAGAGGGAAGGCTAATGCCCGCCTACTTTGATGTGTTCTTCGGTGGTCGCAGTGGCCACCAAGGCTCAGTAGTTGAGGGTCTAGAGCAAATTATTGGATTGAAATTCGAGCCGATCGAGGAGGAATACGCGGATCATATTGCGGTTCGCAACCCCGGTACCGACCATTTCATTTCTTACGAACTGCTTCTCAGGCACAGTCTTAGCGAAGAACTAGACGAAGATATGGGCATACCGTTTACGCAAATGCCTCATAGCGTCACCGTCCGGGGTCCTCGTGGCGACGAAGAACAACACAAGACGCTCGCACGCGGTATCTTCGAACGACTCAAGGAAAGCGGCTACAAGCCCATCTATTTCGTCTGGGACCTCGACCAAGTGATCGAACTCTGGGACCCTGACCAAAAAGGCGACCCCGAAGTCATGGAATTCTGGGAGCCCGACCAGAAAGGCGACCACGGCAGGCCGGAGGACTAACCCGTACCAGGCTGGCCCCGTTTCGGTTCCTGTTGGCCGAGCGGGGCCTTCGCCATATTAGTAGCCATCCGGAGAAGCAATGGAGAGGTTAACGCCGGGCGAGCCGATAGTTGGCGAACGGCGGGCAAGGCTCAGTGCGGAAGTAGCGCAAGAGTACCTCGAAGGAGAACGGGTTCCAGTCATAGCAGCGAAGCTCGGTCGTTCGAAGCCCTTCGTCTATACCCTCTTGATGGAGAGCCGTACGCCACTTCGCGGCTCTGGGGTCCGTATGACATCCAAGCACAGCTAACGGCACAGATCAGCGGTTAGTGCGATGTGTTGCCGATTCGCCGATCAGCCGCGGACGACTGTGCCCGAAGGGCTCGGCCAGCCGCGAACTGGTGACCTC
>NZ_JBSFLZ010000340.1:0-1334 GCF_053599315.1 Saccharopolyspora sp. NPDC000995 | reverse complement strand
GCCGGTTTTGGCGCGCCCGGTCTGCCTGCCGGTCCTGTTCCGTCTGCATATCCCCAAATCCGGTGTCTCCAAACCGGACGCGGCCCGTGTCCTGGTCGGGTTGCTCGCCCGTGCGTTTCCCGAACGCACCCTCCACGTGGTCGCCGATGCCGCCTACCGGGGACCGGCCTGGCGCACGCTGCCCGGCAACCGCACGGGCGTGTCGGCCGAGGATCTTCTCACCACACTCGCGGACAAGCCACCGGTACCCACGTTCGCCGAGTACATCCCGATCGTCTCGGCCGCGGTCACGGACGGAACCCGCCGCGTCTATGGCTCCTACTGGAACCGTATCGACGACCATTGGGGCCACCGGCGTCTGAACGAACCAACACCGTCGGAGATCAAGCAGCTCGTGGAACACGTGAAGACCCATGTCGTCACGAGACGCAATGCCCGCGGCGGACGCAGCGCCGGCACCTCGACGATCCGCCGCGTTCTCAAGCGATTGCGCATCTGCCTCGGCGATGGCATCACCGAATTCCGGTTCCTCGTGCGGGATCGGGCCGGCCAGTTCACCACGTCGTTCGATGCGGTCCTCGCTGATGCAGGCATCCGCGTAGTCAAGACTCCCCCGCGCTGTCCGCGGGCGAACGGTTTTACCAAACGGTTCGTGCGCACTGTCCGAGCCAAACTGACTGACCGTCTGTTGATCTTCGGTGAACGGCACCTGCATGCGGTGCTTGCGAAGTACATCCGACACTACAACGGGCGCCGGTCGCACCGTGCCCGCGAGCTTCGGCCACCACGGCCGAGTTACCCCGTTGCAGACCTCGGCAGTTGAGCGGATCAAACGTCGGCCGGTGCTTGGCGGCTTGATCAACGAGTATGAGCGCATAGCTCAACGTCGCACGGAGCCGTGGTCGGTTCCGCGCTCGGCGATCTTCGGTTCGATTCCCTTTGCGCGCAACTCGTCCCGGTGTTTATCGGAGTCGTAGGCGCGGTCGCTATAAAGCTCGTCGGGCCGGCGGCACGGGCACCCGCGCCTGCCCCGCACCGGCGGGATCGCCTCGACCAGCGGGAGGAGTTGGGTGACGTCATTGACGTTACCGCCGGTCAGGGTACAGCAGCGTATTCGACGGCAACGAATTCCCCGCATGCAGCACTGCGCCTCCGGGCTGGGCGGAGTCCCGGCTCGGAGGCGCAGCGTGGCGGAGTTTTCAGGTTTTCCGCGCCGCCAGGTCCCGCGGCCGGTCGCCCGGCGTGCGGCGCTTCGGGAGGGCCATTACAGGTTGTGCGAGAGCAGCAGGCTCAGCGTCTCGTCGACGTTCATCCACCGGTGTTCGTCACCGGGT
>NZ_JBSFLZ010000339.1:0-1335 GCF_053599315.1 Saccharopolyspora sp. NPDC000995 | reverse complement strand
TCACCACAGCAGGAGACCCACCAGCAAACGAAGACCCTTCCCCACCAGAGGAAACCTGCCCCTCCACAACCCGCCCCTCCTTCTTGCGAGCCCGCAACTTCCTCGCCGATGCTGCGTGCTTTGCCTTCCTGTCCGCCTCGGCGTTCGCTATCGTGTCCAGCTCGGCCTGCGCCGCCTTGATATGCCCCGGCAACGCCTCCAACTCCGCCTGCATGTCGGCATCCGGCTCCGGCAACGCCGCCAACTCCGCCTGCCGAGTCACAAGCTCCCCCAACCGTGCTTCCGCCTGCGCCTGCTTCTCCCTCTTACGAGCCTCCCACTTCCTCTGCTCTGCTGCGTGCTTTGCCTTCCTGTCCGCCTCGGCGTTCGCTATCGTGTCCAGCTCGGCCTGCGCCGCCTTGATATGCCCCGGCAACGCCTCCAACTCCGCCTGCATGTCGGCATCCAGCTCCGGCAACGCCGCCAACTCCGCCTGCCGAGTCACAAGCTCCCCCAACCATGCTTCCACCTGCGCCTGCTTTTCCTTCTCACGAGCCTGCCGCTTCCTCTCCTCCGCTGCGTGCTTTGTTTTCCTGTCCGCCTCGGCGTTCGCTATCGTGTCCAGCTCGGCCTGCGTCGCCGCGATACGCCCCGCCAACTCCGCCCACTCCGCCCGCAAATCCTCAATACGCCCCCGCAACGCCGCCAACTCCGCTGCCAGCCGGGCCTCATCCCATCCGTGCAAACCCGCCACCACCCCCGGCCACTGCGCCCACTGCGCCTCCCGAGACTCGGCCTGCCGCAACTCCTCTCCCAACTCCGACTGCCGAGCCACGAGCTCTCCCAGCCGCGCCCGCCCATCGGCAGCCAGCTCAGCCCGCTCGTTCTTCTTGCGAGCCTGCCACTTCCTCTGCGCTGCTGCGTGCTTCGCTTTCCTGTCCGCCTCGGCGTTCGCCATCGTGGCCCGCTCCGCCTGCACCTCCTTGATACGCCCCGCCAACTCCGCCAACTTCGCCCGCAAATCCTCAATACGCCCCCGCAACGCCGCCAACTCCGCTGCCGGCCGGGTCTCATCCCACTCGTGCAAACCCGCCACCAACCCCGGCCACTGCGCCCACTCCGCCTCCCGAGACTCGGCCTGCCGCAGCTCCTCTCCCAACTCCGACTGCCGAGCCACGAGCTCCCGCAACCGTGCTTCCCCCTGCGCCCGCTTCTCCTTCTTGCGAGCCCGCCAATTCTTCACCGCTGCTGCATGCTTTGTCTTTTTTTCCTCAGGTGTGGCGGTGTGGCTTGGTCCTGGTGTGCCTGTCCACCTGATCACCGGGGCCGAGAGTGTTCCCTGCACCGAGTGCGGGA
>NZ_JBSFLZ010000338.1:0-1337 GCF_053599315.1 Saccharopolyspora sp. NPDC000995 | reverse complement strand
AGCCATGTCGAGCATATTCTGGTCAAACTCGGCTTCAACACCCGCACCCAAATCGCCACCTGGATGAGGCAAAAATTCTAGTCTCTCGCCTCCTCACCTCCTCTCGTCTCCCGGCCTCGATCTTTCGTGATGTTGACCGGCCGATCTTGGTGGCCGTGTTCCGCCGCAGCGCCTTACGGGTCACGGCGCCACCCGGTCAACGCGCACAACTGGTCCGAGATCGCGGCCTTGCCGGTCTCGGATGCTGACCGGTAGCGCGTGACGCTCTGCCTGTCACCGCCTGACGCTGACCCATCGTCCAATCCCATCAGCGCGATGAGCCACCCCTACCACCGCGGATCGGCGACATGCCGGTACGCGGGCATCCGCCCGTGAGGCAACGACTCATCCACGCGGGCGTTTTCGAAGAGCCACGCGTGACATTGACTTGACCACGTCCTCCAGTACTATGGAACGTTGAACTAGATTCTCTGGTGGTTCTGATGGTCAGTGTGTCGGGCGGTCTGCCGGGGGAACCGACGAGCTTTGTGGGCCGACGGCAGGCTGTGGCAGAAGTTAAGCGATTGATGTCAGCGTCGCGGTTGGTAACGTTGACTGGTCCTGGCGGCGTGGGTAAGTCGCGGCTCGCGTTGCGGGTAGCTCGGGCTGTTCGTCGGGCTTTCCCGCAAGGGGTGTGGTTGATCGAGTTGGCGAAGCTGCAGGACCCATCGTTGTTGTATCACGCTCTATTTGAGGCGTTGGAGTTGCGTAACCGTTCGACGCGCGCGTTGGACGCGGTGCTGATCGAGTACTTGGCGGATAAGCGTCTGCTTCTCGTTTTGGATAACTGCGAGCATCTGCTCGATGCCTGCAGCGAGCTCGTCAGCAGGCTGCTGCCCGCTGCCCCCGGCGTGCGATTTTTGGTCACCAGCCAGCAATCACTGGGTGTGGCGGGCGAGCACGTGTGGCCGGTGCCGTCCTTGTCGGTGCCCGATGTGATTAGCACGAACAACAATGGCGAACTGACGGTCAACATCCCACAGCAGGGCCCACAGTACGAGTCGCTGGCATTGTTTGAGGAACGTGCTACCGCGGTGCTGCCCGGTTTCGAGCTGAGTGGGGATAACGAGGTTGCCGTGACGCGGCTGTGTCAGCGGTTGGATGGTTTGCCATTGGCTATCGAGTTGGCCGCCGTGCAGATGCGAGTGTTGTCGGTAGAGGAAATTGTGGCCCGGTTGGAGGACCGGTACCGACTACTGACGAGCGGCAATCGAGGCGCTTTGCCTCGCCACCAGACGTTGCGGGCAGCAGTGGAGTGGAGTTTCGATCTATGCTCGGAGCAGGAGCGGGTCTTGTGG
>NZ_JBSFLZ010000337.1:0-1373 GCF_053599315.1 Saccharopolyspora sp. NPDC000995 | reverse complement strand
CGTGGTTGGCCGGTCAGCTTGATCCCGTGTCGTCGAATATTTCGTGGGGCACGCTTACCAGCATGATGGCGGGTTTCGATGGCCGAGCCGGTAGGTACCCGTCTCATTCGGAAATGCGTGACCTGGTGGGGTTGGCGGGGAGGGCGCGAGCGGTCCTTGGTCGACTGGGTTCTGCCGATGCCGATGCCGGTGTTGATGGGGGGCAGCGAGTCAGTCCGGTCCAGGCGTTGGAGGCGATGTGGAACGCCGATCAGCCGTGGCGGCGAATGGGGGACAGGCTGGCCGCGCTCACGGCGCCCGAACGGGACGAGCAGACGGTGAAGTGGGCTCGGGGAGTGCTGGTTGAGATCGAGGACGCTCGGTCTGTGGTGGTCAGACAGCCGGCGGAGTCGCAGGCGCGGCTGAACGCCGTTGTCCTGGCTCCGTTCGTGACGATGATCGCTGAGAGGTTTGAGGGCGGCTGGAGAAAGGTTGCGGCGGAGATAGGGCTTGGGAACGGGACCGAGCTGCCGGCTGATTACCGGCAGTCCCTGGAGAATTTGGCGGATTTGTACTGTCAGGTAGATCCGAATTTGTCCGGATTTGACCAGGCTTCGCTGTGGATGCGGCGGATCCGGGTGCTGATCGATGCCGGTTTCGACGACGGCAAGGTGGGTGCTGCTTTCTACAAGCGGACGATGGGTGAGCTGCAGAGCCTGGTGGCCGAGCTGTTCGGGCCGGTGTTCAACCCGCGGACCGGACAGCAGGAGCTGGAGCTTCGGTCACCCAGCGAGGTCGGGGTCAAGAAGATTCGTCGCTGGCTCAAGCTGATGGATCTGGTGGACAATTTTGGTGGTGTCGGCACGGTTGTCGGTGCGGTCGGCGCGGATTTGGTGGGTGGTAGGCGGCTGTTCCCAGTGATCCGGCTGGCAGACGAGCTGTATGGCAAGCGGCCGGGGGTGGAGACGCTGCGCGGTCTGGCATGGTTGGCCAACCAGCTTGATCCCGTGTCGTCGAACATTTCGCTGGCGTCGCTTGCTGGCATGGTTGCGGATTTCGAAGGCCGAGCCGATGGGTATGCCACGTTTTCAGAAGTGCATGACTTGGTGTCATTGGCGGGGAGAGCGCGAGAGGTCCTTGGCCGGAAGGGCGCTTTGGAGGCGATTTGGAAGGCTGACAGGCGTTGGGAAAGGACGAAGGACCGGCTGGCCGAGCTCGAGACAACTGCGCTCGACGAGAGTGACGAACAGACGGCGCAGTGGGCCATGGGATTGCTGTTCGCCGAGTTCGAGAACGCTCGGTCTGTGGTGGTCGGACAGCCGGAGGAGTCGCAGGCGCGCCTGAACGCCTTGGTCCTGACTCCGTTCCTGACAAAGATTGCTGAGGGCTTTGAG
>NZ_JBSFLZ010000336.1:0-1379 GCF_053599315.1 Saccharopolyspora sp. NPDC000995 | reverse complement strand
GCAGCCTGATCCTGCCGCACGGCCATCGCGGCGGGTGTTCAGCCCGGAGTACAAGCTGGCGATCGTCGCCGAGTATGAGAGCGCCCCGAACGGTGAGAAAGGCGCGATCCTCCGCAGGGAGGGCTTGTATTCATCCCACGTCATCGAGTGGACACGCGCCCGCGACGCCGGTGTCCTGACCGCCCCCTCCGGCGAGGCCGGCCCGGCGGCGCCGAAGCGGGCGAAGAAGACCGCGGAGCAGCTCGAGTTGGAGAAACTGCGCCGGGAGAACAAGAAGCTGAAGTCTGATCTGGGCAAGACCCGGATAGCGCTGGACATCATGGGAAAAGCGCACGCGCTCTTGGAAGGTCTGTCCGAGAGCGCGGAGAACGACGAGCCGCCGAGGACATCATGACCACCACGTTCACCGAACTCCGTGCCGCGGAGGTCTCGGTGCGCAGAGCGTGTGAGCTGACCGGGATCTCTCGCGCTACCCATTACCGGCGGGCCAAGCCGCAGGGCCCGCTGCATGGCCCGTGGCTGCCTCGCAGCCCGCCGCCGGCGGCCTTGAGCGAGGCCGAACGCCACGCCGTGCTGGAGCTGCTGGCCGATCCCCGTTACGCGGACCTGGCGATCCCGCAAGTCTGGGCCAGAGAGCTGGACGAAGGCCGCTATCACTGTTCGATCTCCACGATGTACCGCATTGCCCGTGGGGCGGGGCAGGTCCGTGAACGACGCCGCCAGGCCACCCACCCGCCACGGATCCGCCCGGAGTTGGTCGCGCATGGACCCTCCCAGGTGTGGTCGTGGGACATCACCGCGCTGAAAGGACCCGCGAAAGGCGTCTGGTACAAGTGCTATGTCGTCATGGACATCTTCTCCCGCTACGTGACGGGCTGGCTGGTGGCCGCGGCCGAGGATGCCGTCGTGGCCAAAGACTTCCTCGGCGAGGCCATCGCCGGTAATGGCATCGAGCCGCACACGATCCACGCCGACCGGGGCGGGGCGATGGTGTCCAAACCCGTCTCCGAACTCCTGACCGACCTCGGTGTCCTGCGGTCACATTCCCGTCCGCGTACCTCGAACGACAACCCGTACTCCGAGGCCCAGTTCAAAACGATGAAGTACGTGCCGGATTTTCCCGACAGGTTCGGGTCATTAGAAGACGCCCGGGCCTTCTGCGACGGCTTCTTCCTGGCCTACAACCACGAACACCGACACTCCGGAATCGGCCTGCACACCCCCGCGTCCGTGCACTTCGGAACAGCCGAACACATCCGCACGGGGCGGCAGACCACCCTCGACCGCGCCCACGCCACACACCCCGAACGCTTCACCCGCCGACCCCGGCCACCCGCACTACCCAAAGCCGCCTGGATCAACCAACCCATCGAAGATCA
>NZ_JBSFLZ010000335.1:0-1381 GCF_053599315.1 Saccharopolyspora sp. NPDC000995 | reverse complement strand
AGGTACGGGAGGAGATCACGAACTGGGTGCCCACACCGGGAGGACCGGAAAACCTGCGTGCTGTCCTGACCCGCCACAACCTCAACGTCACCCGCAACGGGCAGGGACATTTCACTGACCAGCTCACGCGAGAGCTGGTCGGTGAGTGGGTACAGAATCTGGGCGGGAAAACAGACCCGGTCACCAACCACCGCTACGCCCCCAGGCGGGTGGCGGCGCTGTCCGGCGGCCTGGCCGGCCCCACGTCCGTGTCGACGTGGTGGGGGCCGGCACGGGAACCACAACCGGCACGGGAACCACAAGGGGTGTCCGACGAGGTACGGGAGGAGATCACGAACTGGGTGCCCACACCGGGAGGACCGGAAAACCTGCGTGCTGTCCTGACCCGCCACAACCTCAACGTCACCCGCGACGGCCGGGGAGGTCTCGTTGACCAGCTCACGCGAGAGCTGGTCCGTGGGTGGGTACAGAATCTGGGCGGGAAAACAGACCCGGCCACCAACCACCGCTACGCCCCCAGGCGGGTGGCGGCGCTGTCCGGCGGCCTGGCCGGCCCCACGTCCGTGTCGACGTGGTGGGGGCAGGCACGGGAACCACAAGCGGCACGGGAACCACAAGGGGTGTCCGACGAGGTACGGCGGGAGATCACGAACTGGGTGCCCACACCGGGAGGACCGGAAAACCTGCGTGCTGTCCTGACCCGCCACAACCTCAACGTCACCCGCGACGGCCGGGGACTCGTTGACAAGCTCACGCGAGAGCTGGTCGGTGAGTGGGCACAGAATATGGGCGGGAAAACAGACCCGGTCACCAACCACGCCTACTCCTCCAGGCGGGTGGCGGCGCTGTCCGGCGGCCTGGCCGGCCAGAGGTCCGTGTCGACGTGGTGGGGGCCGGCACGGGAAGCACAACCGGCACGGGAACCACAAGAGGTGTCCGACGAGGTACGGGAGGAGATCACGAACTGGGAGCCCACACCCGGAGGACCGGAAAACCTGCGTGCTGTCCTGACCCGCCACAACCTCAACGTCACCCGCAACGGCCGGGGACTCGTTGACAAGCTCACGCGAGAGCTGGTCGGTGAGTGGGCACAGAATATGGGCGGGAAAACAGACCCGGACACCAACCACGCCTACTCCGCCAGGCGGGTGGCGGAGCTGTCCGGCGGCCTGGCCGGCCAGAGGTCCGTGTCGACGTGGTGGGGGTCGGCACGGGAAGCACAACCGGCACGGGAACCACAAGGGGTGTCCGGCGAGGTAGGGCAGGAGATCCCGAACTGGGAGCCTGAATCCGGTTCGAGGCGGCGACATGAGGTAGTGGAGCTACCGGCCAAGCGGCAGGCCGTCCGGGACGGGACGGAACCACCGGGTAAGAAGCGGGT
>NZ_JBSFLZ010000334.1:0-1391 GCF_053599315.1 Saccharopolyspora sp. NPDC000995 | reverse complement strand
ACACATGATTAACAGGCGGCTGCCCTACATCGAATGCAGCCCCCAACCACACGTTCCCGCAGGTCAAAAACCAAATGGCTGCTGCCGTACTAGGAAGCCATTACGTCCACGCGGTGACCGGAATAAGAAAAAATATAGCCAATCCGAAATGCGACTTGCCGTAGATTTAAAGCATCAATACGAAAGGCATTCCACGGTTACCATTAAAGCCCTTGTCAACGAACATGGATACCCCGCCCACGTCGTTAGCAAACTGTTGCACGCAGCTGGGACGCGAATGCGTGGGCGTGGTCCTAACAGGTGAGTTTTCGTTATGGAAACTGTCGCAGAGCGCTATTTACCCCTGCGTGAAACAAAAAAGACCCCCTCCCAGCTTCGGCTGGGAGGGGGTTTCTTGTGTTCTCTGACAGGGTTCAGCGCACGGCGGCGATCAGCCGGTCGATGCCGCTGCGGATCTGAACCGCGTCGGCGGGGGTGAGCACGAACATCTGCTCGCCGGTGGAGCCGCGTTCGGTGTGGTCGAGGTAACGGCCGTCGGGCCCGTCGTTGTCGAACCAGCGCACCACCGGCGACCGGCGGACCCGGCCGTGCGGGTCGCGCATGTTCGCCGCGATCTGGCCGCCGCGCACGTGCACCGCGTTCCCGATCTCGTTGTACGCGGCAACCTGCTGGTCACCACTGCTGCCGCGCGACTGCGCCACCTCTTGCATCATGCTGTCCGGCATCTCCTCGGCCTGCGGGGCCGAGTCGAGGGAGCTGGCCGGCACCCGCACCGCGGGGCGGCTGCCCGGTGGCGCAGGCGGCAGCGTCGGCAGAACCGCTTGGGAGAGCTGCATCTTCTCGTGCACCTCGACGGTGAGCGGGCCACCGAACCGGTCGGTCTCCCCTGGCCCCTGCACGCCGAGCACCACCCGGTCGCCTTCGGTCAACGCGGCGACCGTGCGCCAGGCCGCGTCGCTGGCGAAGTCCGGGAACCAGAGCGAGTCGACCCACAGGTACGGCTTTGTGAGCACCTTCAACGCCTGCGCAAGGTCCGGGTCGACCTCGTTGTTCACCAGGATGCCCAGTTCCGCCATGGTGCCGGCCTCGCGCTGGGCGACCTCGCCGAGCTGCTGCATGGTGCGGCCGTAGGCCGGTCCTTCCAGCGGCAGCGTGAGGTCTTCGAGTTCGAGGTAGCTGCGGACGAGGTAGAGGTGCAGCGGGTGCAGTTGCCAGCGGCCAACGAGGGCCACGTGTCCTCCCCCAAGGAGTGATGGGTTGTCGAATGTGCCGCAATTTCAATAAATATCAAAGAGTATTATTCTGGCGGTTTGAATACCGGGCAATAGGGCAACGGCCCCGACCAGTAAGATCGTTTTCCTACCAAAGAACACGACTTACAGGTGGAGCCG
>NZ_JBSFLZ010000333.1:0-1407 GCF_053599315.1 Saccharopolyspora sp. NPDC000995 | reverse complement strand
GACCCCACGTCCCACTCTCCCCGGGCCAGCGCTACCCGATCACACACCCATTCCGGCAGGCCGCCCTCCAGACACTTCTTACTGAGATCACCTCAATGCAGTCGCGGCACGGTCTCACGAGTGGTGGCGCATTGGACTTGCCCATGTTGAGTCCGCATCGCGACGTCGCGATGGTGCCGGGCTTGCGTTCGTGTGCATACCCGAGATGGTCAGTCCAAACCACCCGGACCCCAGGCAGACCCGCGCACCCGTCCATCGCGGGCGCTGGTCCGAACAAGCCCGATCTGCTCACCCTGTGCCCCCGTCTGATCTCAGGGCATGAGCCCGAACGTGAAGTACATGGGAGAGTCGCCGCAATTTGTCCGCTAGCACTACCTGATTCTCTAGGGGGCAGTCCCCCCGCACGATATTGAACTGCGCGTCGCTGATTGCCCATTGGGCTTCAGCAAGCATCACAGCAAGCGTGTCGGCCGGAACCTGAGCCACGGGTGGCATATCGGCCGGTCGATCAGCTCTGGAAATAACGACTAGCAGGCAGGGAACGCACGCAATCCCCTCACCCTCCTCACACTCTTCCACCAGCACGCGTCGGAACTTCTCCCCAGACACGGACGTCACCGTGCCATCCCTAGATTCTTCCGCGCAGTGCAGGACACGTTTCGACTCACGCACGACGCCCTTTTTGTAACGGAACCACCGCACGCCGCTACCCTCGTGCGCCTGGTCGGGCGGACCAGGTGGGCCAGGTGGGCCAGGTGGACCAGGAACGGCGCTGTGACTTGGCATGGTGTCTCCTGGTGGTTGACCCAACACGTACGCTGGGTGGGTGTGTGACAGGTGGTGTGTGTTGGCTAAAGAGTGGCTGTGGTCGTCACAACCACACAATTGCTCTAAATGGGTGAGATCAACCTGCCGACACGTGAGGACGGACCGTCATGGTTGCAGCCAACGGATCACCACGCGCTAGAGCGCTAGCAGCCGGTTTGAGGCAAGCTCGCAGAGATCGGGGTGTGAGTTTGCGCGAACTGGCGAAACATATTTCAAGTGACGCTTCTAATCTTTCTAAGATTGAGCTTGGAAAAAAGGTGCCCACTCCGGAATTGGTCGCGAGAATACTGGGCGCATTGCATACTGCGCAAGAAGAGTACGAGAGAATTCTCGATCTTGCGCGTAATGCTAGTGAACCTAATGGACTGACGGTTGGCATGCCCGGCATCACCAAGCAACTCGCGGGTAGCATCGAGAGTGAGCAAGAATCATCGGCGATTCATGTTTGGTCGCCAATGATGGTGCCAGGATTGCTCCAAACTTCTGAGCATTATTCTGGCGGTTTGAATACCGGGCAATAGGGCAACGGCCCCGACCTAGTAAGATCGTTTTCCGACCAAAGAACACGATTTACAGGTG
>NZ_JBSFLZ010000332.1:0-1413 GCF_053599315.1 Saccharopolyspora sp. NPDC000995 | reverse complement strand
GGCTCTTCTGCTGCTTCCGTGGGTGTCAGGTTCGTCCGGGGAGGGTGGGTGGGTGGCCGCCGAGGGCGAGCATGACGAGAGCGATGAGGGCTTCGGGTGAGCGGAATCCGAAAGCGATACGGGTGAGCAGGCGGATTTTGGTGTTGGTGGACTCGATGAGTCCTTGTGAGAGGCCGTGTTCGAGGGCGGCGTCGATGGCGGCGCGGTGTTTGGTGATCTTGCGGGCGAGGTCGATGAAGACGCGGATCTGGCAGCGCCGGGCCCAGCTGACCCATTTGTCGAGGGCTTGTTTGCCTTGCTCGCCTTTGACTTTGAAGACGTGCCGGAGTCCTTCTTTGAGGAGGTAGGCGCGGTGCAGGCGGGGATCGGTGGTGGCGATCCAGTCCAGCTTCGCCTGCTGGTTTTCCGTGAGGTCTTCAGGGTTTTTCCACAGCGCGTACCGGGAGTCTTTGAGCTTCTTCGCTTTCTCCGAACCCGGGCGGGCCGGGGAGTCAGCCTTGGGGCGCCCGCGGCCGCGTTTGCCTTCAGTGCGGGCCAGGGCACGGGCGTCGTTCCAGGCCCGTCGCCGTTCGGCATCGAGTGCTTCGGTGGCCCAGGCCACGATGTGGAAAGGGTCGGCGCAGCGGATCGCGTTCGGGGCGCGGCGGGCCACGGTGTCGGCGATCCACGCCGCCGCATCAGCGGACACATGCGTGATCTCAGCGGCACGCTCGTCGCCGAGGGCGTCGAAAAAACGGTTCAGCGTCGCGGAATCACGCCCCGGAGCGGCCCACACCACCCGCCCGGTGTCGTGATCCACCACCACCGTCAGATAGCGATGATGCTTCTTGTAGGAGATCTCATCGATCCCGATCCGCCGCAACCCACCGAACCGGTCACTCTGGGCTTCAGCATCAGCCCACACCCGGGCCACGATCGCACCCACGGTGCGCCAGGCGATCCGCATCAGCTCACACGCCGCGGCTTTCGAGCACCGCACCGCCAGCCACGCCACCGTGTCGTCGAAAGCCAAGGTGTGCCCGGCACCGTGGCGCGCCCACGGCAGCCGCGCCACGGTAGGCCCGTGCTCACGGCAGCGCACCCGCGGCGCTTCGGCCTCCAGCCAGACCTGAATGGTGCCCAGGTCCAGGGCCCGCCACCGGCGCCGTCCCTCACCCCGGTCATACCGCCCGGACAGGCGCCCACACCACCCACAGCGAGCCCGCCCACGCCGACGCGGGCGCACGTGCACCACCACCACTTCGGCGGTCTCGTCGAACTCCACATCCTCGATCACCGTGCGCCTGTCGACGCCCACCAGAGCACGCCATAAACTGGCTTTCGGCACGCCGTTCTCCGTCCCTCGGTTCCTGACCTTCGACAAGCCAGAAACCTAGACGAAGCAACGGCGTGCCCCCGTCTCCGGGCCCAAAA
>NZ_JBSFLZ010000331.1:0-1429 GCF_053599315.1 Saccharopolyspora sp. NPDC000995 | reverse complement strand
CAAGCACGATCACGATGGCACCACAAACGCACCAGACTCGCCCGCGACACCAAGATCACCCAGGTCAGCTAGCGAATGGCTGCTGCCGTACTAGCCGTGCACATCGTGCGCGGCGACGGGCTTTCCGACGCCAGCCCCGCACACCTGGCCCGGCAACGCGCCCTGCTCGAAGACCTCGGCGGCACCTACCACCAGGTCGTCGGCGAACAAAACTGCCGGCCGAGCTCCAGTTCAGCGCCGATACCGCCTGACAATTGCGAGCGACCATTGCACAGCAACCGCTCAATGGCCGTCTACCGCCCAGCCAAAGGACGCATAGCACCTTGCGGTGATTGCGCGCAGACGGGGAGCGAACAGCTCGCCCCTTGATTCGGTACGCGCTGCAGGACAGCCAGCTGATAGGCGTAGGAAACAAGGCCTGCCTGCAGCCTTGACTCCACACCTAGTTTCGCCATTATTCGTGCGACGTGCGCCTTGACGGTTCGTTCGGTGATTTGCAGGTTCAGACTGATAGCACGATTCGAGTTGCCGTTGCCGAGTTGGATGAAAACCTGGATCTCACGAGGCGACAGCAGCGCCGCCCGCTTGAGTTCGCCATACCACATGCGCGGCGCCGCGTCGTCGCCACCGAATTCCTCATCGGCCAGGCCCAGAAGCTTCTGACCACCACTATTGCCGAAATTTTCCATACCTGTGCCCCCAATTATTGGCAGCGAAACACAGGGCCAGTCCCGAGGCCCGGCCCGGTTCGCCAAAACATCCAGGCGACAAGGAGTTCCGACCACACGTTACCACTCGTTCACTGTGAACCACTCACCGTTTCGCCACTTCGTGAGATAACCGGTCAAACAAGGACCGCCAACCGCGAGTGCAGTCCGCCATCCGGTCGCCACGCTGAGGCAAATCAGAGCAGTGCACTACACCGGCGCAGGAAAACCGAGGCGCGGTCATGTCCTGGTGGTATATGCACATAGAGAGACAATCTATGAGACGAAAAACCAGGCGTCACTCGCCCAAAGAGGCGACTTCGGATTACGTCTTTCCGCCAGGGGTTCACAATTAAAGCGACAAATGGGAATATTGTTTCCAACACTTAATGTTACCTTGCTCACAATCAGGCAACGGTCGGGCGAGATAGTGACACGTACCAGCGCCGATTTGCCCGAGTCCTAGTCACTCTCGAACGAAAGACGCCGGTCGAGACCGGGCCGATCCCACCTGTCCTTTCTTTACAACTGTTGGTTGTCGATTGCGGCGTGTCGTTTGTTGGACGCTCGAAGAGGCACTCTGATCGAATGCGCTCGCCCGCCGTATGACTACTGGGAGAGTTCATGGACCCCTTCGTTCACCTGCATGTGCACACCGAGTACTCGATGCTCGACGGTGCGGCGAAGGTGGGGGCGTTGTTCGCCGAAGCCGAGCGGTTGGG
>NZ_JBSFLZ010000330.1:0-1438 GCF_053599315.1 Saccharopolyspora sp. NPDC000995 | reverse complement strand
CTCCGCAACGGTGGGGCCGCCAGCAAAAACCAACGTTGCTGACCAGACATCGCCCCTCACCGCTTCTCGTCATGCGCGCATGCGGTGTAGCGCACGCGAAACCGGAGTGACGATGCCAGCCAACACGGCATTCCGCCACGAAAGACCGACAAATAAGCCCCTTTAGTCCGGACAATAGAAGAAAAAGGGCACCGCGGACGGATCCGAGGCTCAGAGCCGACCGCCGGGGCCCGCGAGTCGTTTCCGGGTAAAATGTGATCACGCCAGGATTGCCGCAGTAGCCGGTTTCCCGGTGATGCCGGAGACCGCTCGTCGGCAGCAGCAGCCGCAACTCTTTCATGGACCCGGTGGACGCCTACCGCGAGTTCGCCAACAGCCACGGAAGGGTGCCGCTGATCATCACGGCCAACAAATCCGGCGGCGAAGAGGCGGGGTGCGTGGTGGCGACCCCGTAACGCTTCAGAAATCCTTCAGTGTTGCTGACCTGGGCGTTGTCCGTGGCCGGTCCGGTGAAGCTGCGGCCGGGCAGAAACGAGGTCTCCAGATAGCCGTTGGCGCGCTCCACCAGGCCCTTGGCTTCCGGATCACCAGGGCGGCACTGGATCACCGCGATCCCCAGCGTTCCGCGGAAGGCGTTCATCGCCTCGGTCAGCACCGGCCGCCCGGCCTTGCGGAACCCGACTGCGGACTCGTTGTCCCATACCAGCGTCCTGGGCACCCGGCCCCAGCCCGACAGCAGCGCCCAATGCCCGGCCAAAAGATCCGGGCCCTGCCGGGACGGGATCATCCTCGCGGTGATCACCCGCGAATAGCCCGACACTATGACCAGCACCGGCGGGCGCCCCACCTGCCCGAACCCCAGCGGAATGTCCACCGGCGGGAACCACAGATCGCATTGCGCCAGCTCACCGGGCTGATACACCGTCCGCGACACCGGATCCGGCGGCAGAAACAACGGCCGCAACTCCCGCACCCGGTCCTTGAGCACCGTCATGCCCCGCTGCCAGCCGATCCGCTCGGCGATCACCTGCACCGGCATCGTCGGCCACTGCGCCAACAACGCCCGAATCTCCGGCTCCACCGCATCCACGACCGAGCCCTTGGCCGCCCGCTGATACCGCGGCGGCCCCTCAGCCGCCAACGCCCGGCGCACCGTGTTCCGGCCAATCCCCAGCCTGCGAGCGATCACCCTGATCGGCATGTCCTCACACCGATGCAGCCGACGAATCTCTGCCCAGTCCTCCACACACTGATCACTCCCTACTTGTCAGGGAGTGGGTCCATTTTCGCCCGTCCACACAGGGTCAGAATTCACCCGTCAGCGACACCTTCCGCAGCCGTCGTCCGGTAGTTGTCAAGTCAAACTGAGACGGGTTGTGTTTAGTTGACTGGTTGTTGATCTTCGATGGGTTGGTTGATCCAGGCGGCTTTGGGTAGT
>NZ_JBSFLZ010000329.1:0-1443 GCF_053599315.1 Saccharopolyspora sp. NPDC000995 | reverse complement strand
CGTTCCCTTGCCGCCGCCTGTGTCGGCGCCTGTGTCTGAGCAGGTGCTGGCTTCCGGCGTAGTCGGGATTCCGGCGGGGATTATGATGTCGCCGTTTGATTTGGGCGAGGAGCTTATTGCTGTCGCACGTAATTTGCCGGTTGAGGATGGCGTGTTGGCGGTGGTGGTGAAAGGTGATGGGCGCGGAGGAGTTCTTATCGGCGGCGAGAGTGCGAATGCCTCGCAGCTGGCCACCTTAATTCGAAGGAGGGCGTACGGGAAGAGAGCGATCCGGCTGTATGCCTGTGGGGTCTCGGAGGAGTTCGCGCAGGCGCTGGATGAGGCGTCGGGTGCTGAGGTGTTCTGGACGCGAGACATTGTGTGGTTCGGTCCGGAGACCAATGGGTTTGCCTCCATGGTTTCGGGTTGGTATTTGGATGAGCTCTTCATGTTGCGTCCTGACTATTCGCAGGGCGCTTGGGAGACGACGCGCAGGGGCGAGTGGCCGTCGGGGCAGGGCCCGTCTGATGTTTCCTTGCCGCCGGGGTTGCCTGGGTTGAGTCCTCACTGGGTGCATCTGCGTGCGGAGACGGCGCGGTTTCGTGCGGAGCCGTTGCCGGATTTGGGACGGCTGCGGGAGTCCGAGCAGGCTGCGAAGGTCGCCCAGGCGCGGAGGACGATCGCGGCGGCTGGTGAGAAGCTGACCCAGGTTTACAGCATGGTGGATGCGCCCGTGCTGGAGGCGCCGGCGAGCACGGTCACGGCGGCTGATTCCGCTGAGACCGATGCGTTGCTCACGGCGGCGGCGGATGAGACTGCCTCGGCTGAGGTGAGTGTCGGGCATGCTCAGCGGCAAGCTGAGAAGTTGACGGTGGCGGAGGGAGAACTGGCGGAGGCGAGGCGGCGGCAGGAGGAGTTGAATGCTGAACTCGGTGCGGCTCGGCGGGATCTGGTTGAGAAACGGGCGGTTTTGATAGGGGCCCGGGAGCAGGAGGCGGAGCTTCTGCGAGACCAGGACGCGGGCGAGGGCGAGGGCGAGGGTGCTGCGCGGGATGCGTTGCGTGCTCAGCGTGCTGATGCGGCGGCGCGGGTGCAGTCCGCTATCGCTGAGCACGCTGCTGTGCGGGAGCGGATTGATCAGCTGGTGGCGGCGGTTTGGGAGGCGGGTGAGCGTATCGCTGAGGGTGCTGCCCGGGTGGAGGATGTCCGTGACATCGCGAAGGAAGCGGCGGAGACGGCCGCGAAGGCTGTGGCTGCGGCTCGTGTCGCGGCCGACCGTGCTGATGTGACGGTCCGGCAGGTCGATCTGCCGTCTTATGTGGCCGAGGGGGCGATGGGCAGCGGGAAGATCTGGAAGCCCGGCAGTATCGATCCCGGGGACGTTCTTGCCGCGTTGCCGGAGGGTGTGCGGGAGCCGGCCCGGGCGGTGATCGAGGAGTTGTTCTCCGGGGCCAAGGTCATGAA
>NZ_JBSFLZ010000328.1:0-1460 GCF_053599315.1 Saccharopolyspora sp. NPDC000995 | reverse complement strand
CGCACCGTCCCGGCGTGGGGGACCCGTCACGTCGGTGGGCAGCCCGGCACCCCTGCCCAGGTGCCGCAGTGCGGGACCACTGGGCGGCAACACCACCTCCCGATCCGGTCCCATCCCCGACGCCGGAATCACCCACATCCCGACCGCCGCAGCAACATCATCTTTCGCAACGGCCTTGCCCGTCTGCGGATCCAGCAGATCCACCCGCCCCTGCCCATCGCGGCCGACTGCATGCACCGCAGCGATCACATGCGCACTACCGTCCGGCCGCTGGTAAATCACCGGCACGGCCTCCCCCACCGGCCCGCTGTGCACGTACTGCTCAGCCACGGCCACACCATCCACCCGCCGGGCCGGTTCCCCCAACGCCACCTCCAACCGAGCCGGATCCCGATCACGACCGGCCGGCCCCGCCACAAACTGCCGGTTGAACTTCAGGGAATTACGGAACGCCACAAACGCTTCCAGGCAATTCTTCTGGTAACGCGCATCACCAGAGTCGTAATTGGCCTGGTTCACCCCCTGCAGGAACCGATACCCAGCCCCCAACTCACTCCCGCCGATGGCCTGCGCATCCTGCGGCAGGCCGGCGTCATGCCACGCCCGCTCTACCGCCGGCACACCAGCCGGCGCTGTTCCCGGCGCCGCGGCGTCCTCGGGCACATGCGGGTTCTGCGTTGCGCGTGCGGGCCAGTACCGATAGCCCTGCGCGGGTTCGCCAGACAGTCTGGTCCTGGAGTCCGTCAACGCCTCGCCCAGATCGGCCTTACCGGTGAACACACCGAGCGGGTTCTCGTCGGTGAGTTCCATCCACCCACCAATGCTGGGACGGAAGTGAACACGACCGGTTTGATCCGTTTCGTACACACCAGCGAGCAGCCGCCCGTCCGGGGTCTCGTACACCTCCTGCACCGTGGCCAGCACCGGTCCCGCAACGACCGCGAGCACCTCTGCCAGCAGCGCAGCCGGAGCACCGGGAATCGCCAGCAACGTCCACAGATCGTTTCCTCGCCCGACCAAGCGCTTTTCCAGCAACCCGGCGAAACTACCGAAATCGATAACCTCATCCCGGAGGAGAACCCCGTTACCATCCGGCGCCAACCGGGCCACGACAAGGCTCGCGTCCTTGTACAACTGGTACGAGTACGCATCGGCGACGACCTGCGCCTTCGAAACATCCGGGCCCGGGAACAGCACCGACTGTTCGGGCAGGCCCACCACCAACGCCGAGTGGCCGGCATCGTCACCAGTCAACGTCCACGGGCGTGTCCAGGCGAAAAGCTGCACCACCTGCGCCTGCCCCGCCTCGCTTAGCGGCAACAACTCCAGGAACTCCGCCAGCTTCTCCAGCCAGGCCCCCTCATTCCTGGTCTGGTCGTCATAACCCAGCAGATCCGGATCCTCCATCAACCGATCCAGCTCCCGGTAGATCCCCGGATCGGTACCGGCCAGCATGATCG
>NZ_JBSFLZ010000327.1:0-1471 GCF_053599315.1 Saccharopolyspora sp. NPDC000995 | reverse complement strand
GCTCTAGGAAGCGCCGGGGTAAACCGGCATGAGGAAAGGGATGAAAGCGCCCGACATCGAAGGAGTAGCGATCCACGATGGCCCCGAGCCATGCGTCGACGACCCGCGAGGGCGTGGCGAAGCGTTGGACAGGGGTACGTGCAGGCCGGGCTATGGAGCCGCGAAATCCCCACTTCGGGGTGCCGACGTTGTTGGAGCGACGGAAGGCAACACTGCTGGCGGCGTTATCGCGAGTCGTCAGGGGCCCCGCGCGGTCGGAGAACCATGGCATGTACGGAGTCCTCATGCGCGAGAACCGGGAGATCCCACGCTCGCCCGTCTGCCTGATCAGCAGGCGGGCCGTTCAGGGAACGCTGAGGCGGTAAGCCTGGGATGAACGGGTGTGGGAAGTCGGACGACCTCGTAGTACCTGCGAACCCGCCGAACAAAGCCGTGCCTGCGGTGGCGGAGGTGGGGGAGGAAAGGGGGTCGGCCAAGGGGAACACGGCCAGCAAAACACGCCCCGGACACAGCGCCGGATCAGGTGTGCCCAGTGCGCTGGCTCGTGTGCGGAAAGTGGCACAAGAGGATAAGGATGCGCGGTTCACTGCGCTGCTGCACCACGTCGACCTGGACCGCCTGCGGGCGGCGTATCGGGCGATCAGTCCGAAGGCTGCGCCGGGGGTGGACGGGGTGACGTGGGAGGCCTATGGGCAGGATCTGGTGGCTAACCTCCGCGATCTGCATGCCCGGGTCCACAGTGGCGGTTACCGGGCGAAACCCTCGCGGAGAGCGTACATACCGAAGGCGGACGGGCGGCAGCGGCCGCTCGGGATCGCCGCGCTGGAGGACAAGATCGTCCAGCGGGCAGTCGTCGAGGTGCTGAACGCAATCTACGAGATGGACTTCCGGGGCTTCTCGTACGGATTCAGGCCAGGGCGTAAGCCCCACGACGCGTTGGACGCGCTCGCGGTCGGGATCGAACGGAAGAAGGTGAACTTGGTGCTCGACGCGGACATTCGCGACTTCTTCGGTCAGCTTGATCGGGACTGGCTGAGAAAGTTTCTCGAGCACCGGATAGCGGACAAGCGGATCCTGCGGCTGATCGACAAGTGGTTGGCTGCGGGCGTCATCGAGGACGGGACGTGGACGCAGAGCGACAAGGGCTCACCGCAGGGGGCATCGGTGTCCCCGCTTTTGGCCAACGTCTACCTGCACTACGCCCTCGACCTGTGGGCCGACTGGTGGAGGAGCCACCACGCGCACGGTGAGGTGATCATCGTGCGGTGGGCAGATGACTTTATCGTCGGGTTCGAGTATCGACGGGACGCCGAGCGGTTCCTTGGTGAGCTTCGTGAGCGGTTCGCGAAGTTCGGGCTGGAGCTACACCCAGACAAGACGCGACTGATCGAGTTCGGGCGGTTCGCCGCCGGAAATCGACGGAAGCGGGGGCTGGGCAAGCCGGAGACGTTCGACTTCCTGGGTTTTACGC
>NZ_JBSFLZ010000326.1:0-1480 GCF_053599315.1 Saccharopolyspora sp. NPDC000995 | reverse complement strand
GAAATTCGTGACGCGCGGGCGAGTGCTGAACTCGGTGCGGTCTGCGGCCGGGCCGCGCGACTGGAGAACTTCGAAGGTCACGGCCGGTCCGGCGACGTGCGCAACGCCCGATTCGGCTCAGCCCGTCTGGAATGGACTGACCACACGTTCGACCGCGCCTGAATCTCGCGGTCGAAGCGCCACCCGGCGCCGGTAGGAGAACCCCAGTACAAAAGCACTTCTCGCCCCTGGCCTCTGGAGGCCGTCATGCCAGCATCGCAGGAAGCCACCACCGCTCCCACGTCGCAATCGTCCCGAATCGCCGGCTCCTCTGCGGAAGACGCGGAACTGCTCGCGGCCTTGGGCTATGAGCAGCGGTTCGACCGCAAGGTCAGCCTGTGGGCGAACTTCGCCCTCGGGTTCGTCTACCTGTCACCGCTCGTCGGGGTCGCGTCGCTGTTCGCGGTCGGTCTGTCGGCTGCGGGACCATCATCGATCTTCTGGATCGTGATCATCGGGCTCGGGCAGCTGCTCGTCGCGCTGGTCTTCGGTGAGGTCGTGGCCCAGTTCCCGCTCGCGGGCGGGCTCTACCAATGGTCCCGCCGGTTGTGGAACGGACGTTACGCGTGGTTCACCGCCTGGATCTACATCTGCTGCATCACGATCGGGATCACCAGCACCGCACTGTTCAGTTCGGACTTCGTGGCCAGTCTGTTCGGTGGCACCGCAACGAATCCCGGGGTCAGCTCGACGCCTGCGCAGCGGCTGCTCATCGCGCTCGCCATCACCGTCGTGTGCATCGTGTGCAACAGCTTCGGGACCAGGACACTGGCTGTCATCTCGAAGATCGGCCTGGCCGCCGAGCTCATCGGCATCGTCCTGGTCGGCCTTTACCTGCTGATCTTCCAGCGACACAACCCGATCTCGATCTTCTTTCACGACATGGGCACCAGCCACGCGGGCGGCTACTTCGGTGCGTTCTTGGCCGCGTCACTCGTCGGCCTGTTCCTCTACTACGGGTTCGAGGCGTGCGGAGAAGTCGCCGAAGAGGTGCCGAACCCGGCGCGCAGCATCCCTCGTGCCATGCAGCTGACGGTGATCGTGGGTGGCCTCGCCGCGATCCTGGCTTTTGCCGGTTACGCACTCGCCGCACCGGACCTGGTCTCGATCATTTCCGGTTCGGACACCAACCCGATCCCGGCGATCCTGCAGAACTCCATCGGCACCGCGGGGACGAAGCTCGTCCTCGTGGTCACGCTCACGTCGTTCATCGCCGGGGTGATGAGCCAGCAGGCCGCCGCGAGCCGCATCGTGTTTTCCTTCGCCCGCGACGACATGTTCCCGGGCTCCCGGATTTTCTCCCGGGTGTCACGACAGCGCCGGGTTCCGTTCAACGCGCTGCTCGGGGTCAACGTCGCGCCGCTCCTGCTCTTCGTGTTCGTCTACTACTCGCCGGACTCGCTGGTGCGGATCGCCGCCTTCCAGGTGCTGGCCGGGTACG
>NZ_JBSFLZ010000325.1:0-1481 GCF_053599315.1 Saccharopolyspora sp. NPDC000995 | reverse complement strand
GAAAGGTTGTTATGAGCGTCGAGTTGCAGAAGGTCAACGGCCTGGAGTTCGCTGTCCGGGATCTGGGGTTGGCTGAGGCCGGGCGGCATCAGATCCGGTTGGCTGAGCATGAGATGCCGGGTTTGATGGCGACGCGTGCGGAGTATGCGTCCTCGCAGCCGTTGAGGGGTGCGCGGATTGCGGGTTCGTTGCACATGACGGTGCAGACGGCGGTGTTGATCGAGACGTTGGTCGCGTTGGGTGCCGAGGTCCGGTGGGTGTCGTGCAACATCTTCTCGACTCAGGACGAGGCCGCCGCTGCGGTTGTGGTGGGCCCGAACGGGACGCGGGAGAAGCCTGCGGGTGTGTCGGTGTTCGCGTGGAAGGGTGAGTCGCTGGGGGAGTACTGGTGGTGCACCGACCAGCTGTTCCAGTTCGGTGGTGGTGAGGGTCCGAACATGATCCTCGATGATGGTGGTGACGCCACGCTGTTGGTGCACAAGGGTGTGGAGTTCGAGGCGGCCGGGGTGGTGCCGCAGGCTGGAGAGGGTGATCCGGAGGAGTACAAGGTCATTCTGGAGACGCTGCGCGCCAGCGTCGCCGTGGATGGCAAGCGGTTCACCAAGATCGCCGGTGAGGTCAGGGGTGTGACCGAGGAGACCACCACCGGTGTGCACCGGCTGTATGAGCTGGCCAAGACCGGGGATCTGTTGTTCCCGGCGATCAATGTCAACGATTCGGTGACGAAGTCGAAGTTCGACAACAAGTACGGGTGCCGGCACTCGCTGGTCGATGGCATCAACCGTGCCACGGATGTGCTCATTGGCGGCAAGGTCGCGGTGGTGTGTGGTTATGGTGATGTCGGTAAGGGTTCGGCGGAGTCGTTGCGGGGCCAGGGCGCGCGGGTGATCGTGACCGAGATCGATCCGATCTGCGCGTTGCAGGCGGTGATGGATGGCTACCAGGTGACCACGCTGGACGATGTCGTGGAGATCGCTGACATCTTCGTCACGACGACGGGGAACTTCGACATCATCACCGCTGAGCACATGTCGCGGATGAAGCATCAGGCGATCGTGGGCAACATCGGTCATTTCGACAACGAGATCGACATGGCGGGGTTGGAGAAAACGCCTGGTGTCCGCAAGCAGGAGATCAAGCCGCAGGTCCACGAGTACGTGTTCCCGGACGGGCATTCGATCATCGTGTTGTCTGAGGGCCGGTTGCTGAACCTGGGCAACGCCACCGGGCACCCCAGCTTCGTGATGTCGAACTCCTTCACCAACCAGACGATCGCGCAGATCGAGTTGTTCACCAAGCCGGGTGAGTACGACAAGCAGGTGTATGTGCTGCCCAAGCACCTGGATGAGAAGGTGGCCCGCCTGCACCTGGACGCTCTGGGGGTGAAGCTGACCAAGCTCTCCAAGGAGCAGGCCGCCTACATCGGTGTCGACGTCGATGGCCCCTACAAGCCCGACCACTACCGCTACTGATTCCCGCCC
>NZ_JBSFLZ010000324.1:0-1496 GCF_053599315.1 Saccharopolyspora sp. NPDC000995 | reverse complement strand
CTAGTACGGCAGCAGCCATTTGGTTTTTGACCTGCGGGAACGTGTGGTTGGGGGCTGCATTCGATGTAGGGCAGCCGCCTGTTAATCATGTGTTTTGTGAAGACAACAGGATCACAGGCGGCTGCGGCTGCCAGGATAGGTGCTCGGTTGGGTGGGCGGAAGTTGGGTGAGTTACTGGAGGAGCTGCGCTGGTGTTTCCGGCGGATCGAGCCGTTCGTGCAGGCCCGTAAGTACGTGCGGGCGGTGATGAGCGAGATACCGAAACGCAACGGATGGACCGTTGCCGAGCACGTCGGGGACCGAACGCCGGACAAGACGCAGCGGCTGCTGAACCGGGCGCGCTGGGATGAGGCCGCGGCGATGGCCAAGATCCGGCGGTTCGCGGTGTCCGGGCTGGAGGAAGCGGCCCGCAAGGCCGGACGCAGGCGCGGGAAGCTGGTGATCGGGGCGCTGGATGAGACCGGGCAGCAGAAGAAAGGCGAAGCCACCGCAGGCGTCAAACGCCAGCATATGGGCTGCGCGGGCCGGGTGGAGAACGGGATCAACACGGTGCACCTGTCGTATGTGCGCGAAGGCACCGGACACGCGTTGATCGGGTTCCGGCAGTGGATTCCCGAAGAACACCTCACCGACCCGGTGCGGGCGCTGCGCATGGGACTACCGGCAGACCTGACCTTCCGCACCAAAGGACAGCTCGCCATCGACATCTGCACCACAGCGACCACCGACGGGACCCGACCCGATTTCTACTGCGGGGACGAGGTTTACGGAAACTGCACCGAACTACGGGAGCACTTCGAGGCCGACGAGCAAGCCTATGTGCTGCGGGTCCAGAAGAACTTCCGGATCACCCTGCCCAGCGGCACGGTGCTGTCCTGCGAACAGGCCACCAAGACACTGCTCAAACACAAGCGACGGTGGGAAATCCGCTCGGCCGGCAAGGGCTCCAAAGGCGACCGGTGGTACGCATGGGCCTGGATCGCCACCGCCTCACCCCGGCGCTACCTCCTCATCCGCAAACACCTGCGCACCGGCGAACTGGCCTTCCACTACTGCTTCGTACCCGAAGGACAACTGCTCACCAAGACGAGGCTGATCCGCGCCGCCGGGCTCCGTTGGCCCGTCGAGGAAGGATTCGAGTTCGGCAAAGACAGCTTCGGCCTGGACCAGTCCCAAGCCAGGCTCTACACCGCGATCGCCCGGCACACCGTGCTCGTCTGCGCCGCCCTCGCTGTCTGCGCCGTCACCGCCGCGCTGCTACGCGACCGCACCAACAGCCAAGCCTCCGAACCAGCACACCCGGACCAGCCCCCACCCGCCGATCCCGGCATGATCCCGCTCACCATCCCCGAAATCAAACACCTGACCGCCGACACCACACCCCGACCGTCCGAACACACAACCCACTGGGTGAACTGGCGCCGCAAGCACCAAGCACGATCACGATGGCACCACAAACGCACCAGACTCGCCCGCGACACCAAGATCACCCAGGT
>NZ_JBSFLZ010000323.1:0-1500 GCF_053599315.1 Saccharopolyspora sp. NPDC000995 | reverse complement strand
TCCACGACCGAACACCCTGTCAGAGCCCTCGATCGGGCAGACACAGGCCCGGCCGATCAACTCACCTATGCCCATGTGCGGATGACGGGGCTAGCAGGCCTCTACACGGACCCGGGGCACATCATGGTGTACTCCAGCGGCGAGGTCCGCCAGCAACGCCACACCGCTGCGGGGTGAACCGCGTCCGGATCACGTAGAGACGATCAACGCCGCTTGGGTGGAAACCCAAGACCTGAAAGATCTCCCGATCCATCCGAGCATGCAGCTACGCCTGACGCAGGCAATGAAACATCCTACGCAGATTCACCTGGTCTGAGCGCCGGCGCGGCGTGCTCAGCGGCATCCGCCCCGGAACCTTCGACAAACCGGATCATTTCGACGCCGCGCCGCCCGCACGCTGCGCGACCGCGACACGCCGCCACCACCGGCCAGTCCATCAACCCAAGAACGGTCAGCATCCAAGACCACGATAGAAGGCCATCATCTGAGGGTCCGGGAGAACGCCCCGAACGGGCCTCAGCCGCGCCAGCAAGATCGACAGAGCCATCTCTGAGGAAAGCTGTCATTGCCGCAATCGGCCGGGCCCCAGGGCTGCATGCGGATCATCCGAGCAAACGCGGCAGGCATCCCCGACCCTGCGGTCTGTCCCAGCGCGAACCGCACCGGACCAAAGGCTACGAAACCCGGAACCGGGGCCACGCCACCATCCTCAACCGCATCGACGAACTGCGCGGCCAGGAACCCTGGTCCGGCTGACGAGATGACCGTGGACGAAATCCTGCCGCGGATGCGGCCATTCCCGCCAGGATCCTGCTGGTTAATTCCTGATCATGCTGCGAGGGTGAGTTCGAGGCAGGTCAGATGGCTGGTGCGGGTTTTCGGTCGAGGGGATGGCCGTTCCACCAGGCATCGAGGCGGATCAGGTTGAGTGCGACCGCGGAGAACACGTGTTGCAGGTGGGTCTTGGCCAGTCCGCGGTAACGGGTGTGGCGCAGGTCGGTGACCGCGATGCCTTGGCCGATGGTGCCCTCGACCCCGGCCCGCAGCGCGTATTTGGCCTGCCAGTCCTTGGTTTCCTGGTCGGCGCGGGCAGCGCGTTGAGCCTCGTGGACGGCCCGCGGGGGCACGGTGAGCTGACGGCGCCGGGTCCAGGAGGTGGTGCACTGCTCGCGGACCGGACAGGGCCCGCAGGTGGCGGTCGCGAAGGTGATCACGATCGTGTCGGTGCCGCGCTGGGTGGCCGGGTTCCAGCAGGAGCTGGTCAGGGTGACGAAGGGCCGTGCGAGCTGTCAGACACGTAGCGACAGTCCGAAAGGTGCGACAACCTGTCGGACGTAATCAGAGGACATCGTGGCCACGCACTGCACGAGCCATTGGCTCCAGGGGTGATGGCGAAGCACTTCAGTGAGGTGATCTCAGTAAGAAGTGTCTGGAGGGCGGCCTGCCGGAATGGGTGTGTGATCGGGTAGCGCTGGCCCGGGGAGAGTGGGACGTGGGGTC
>NZ_JBSFLZ010000322.1:0-1502 GCF_053599315.1 Saccharopolyspora sp. NPDC000995 | reverse complement strand
GCTAGCCCCGTCATCCGCACATGGGCATAGGTGAGTTGATCGGCCGGGCCTGTGTCTGCCCGATCGAGGGCTCTGACAGGGTGTTCGGTCGTGGATCAACGTGAACGGCGACGGGCCCGGTACGTCGGTGCAAGCATCGAGAAGCAGCTGGGCGCGTTGCCCGTGATCGCTGATTACTGTCGCCGTCTGGACCTGGCCGACATTATCGACCGGGCCTGCCCGATACGGGATCTTGCCCATCTGACCCACGGGCAGGTGATCGAAGCACTGGTCGCCAACCGGTTGACCTCACCGGCACCGCTGGTCCGGGTGAGCGAGTGGGCACGCGAACACGCAGTGGAAGAAGTCTTCGGCGCCGACCCCGAACTACTCAACGACGACCGGATCGGCCGCGCGCTGGACGCGATCGCTCCCGAGCTCGATCGGATCGTGGGGTCCGTGGGAGCACAAGCGATCTCCGTGTTCGGTTTGGACACTTCCCGGCTTCATTGGGACATGACGTCGATCTCGCTGTACGGGGCCTACGAGCAGATCGACGCCGACCACCCGGCGCCGAAGTTCGGGCATCCCAAAGACCGCCGCCTCGACCTGAAACAGATCCAGGCCGGGCTGGCGGCCACCGGCGACGGCGGCGTGCCGGTCTTCCACCGAGCCTACGATGGCGGAGCCGGGGAAGTGGCCCAGGTAGTGGGCGCTATGACTGAACTGCAAAAAATGGCCAAGCCACAGGAGTTCCTGCTGATCGGGGACTCTAAACTGTTGTCCTACACCAATGTCTCGGCGATGATCGATGCCGGTGTCGGGTTCATCGCCCCCGCCTCGAAGGCGTACACCCCCGCCGCGAGACTGGCCGCACTGGACCTCGACTCGGCCACCCAGGTCGACTACGTCGCGCAACGCGACACGGGCAAACCGGCTGCCGCACGGGGCCGATGGCACGTCAGCGAAGACACGATGACCCTTGCGGGCAAACGCAAGCGAGACCCGGTGCTCACGCTGCGGCGGGTGTTCGTGCACTCCACCGCCCGAGCCCACGCCGCGGCCACCGCTCGGGCCAAGAAACTCGACCGCGCCCGCGATGACCTCGACCGGCTGGTCCGGGGGTTGGGTTCCCGCCACTACCCTGACGAGAAAGCCGTGACCGCCCGAGTCGCCGCGATCGCGGCCGCCCGACGGGTCACCGCCTACCTGCGCACCGAGACCGGCACCGATCCCGCTGCCGGCAAACCGACCCTGCGCTGGTGGTTCGACCAGGCCGCGCTGGATGCCGAGACGGCCGCCGACGGCTGGTACGCCCTGCTCACCAACCTGCCCGCCACCGTCGCAGCGGCCGAGATCCTGCGCCGTTACAAGGGCCAGGAAGTCGTGGAACGCCGCTACAGCACGATCAAAGGCCCCTTGGCCGTGGCACCGATGTTTCTGAAGAACAACCGGCGCATCGCCGCCCTGATCACCGTGATCTGCCTGGCACTGCTGATCTTCTGTCTGATCGAGCGCCAACT
>NZ_JBSFLZ010000321.1:0-1506 GCF_053599315.1 Saccharopolyspora sp. NPDC000995 | reverse complement strand
GTAACTATTCACGTGGTTGGGAGAGGCGTTGGTCCCCAAGGGTTTCCTGTGACGGCGGCAGCGATGGCTTCGAAGGCGTTGATGCCGTGCTTGCGTGCGGTGGAGACGTAGCCGCGGATGCGGGCCCAGGCTTTCGCGCTGGCTTCTGATCGGAAGGTGCCGGAGATTTTCATCTGGGTCTTCGTTGGCCGGAGATCTCTCTCGGCTTGGTTGTTGGTGAAGGGGACGGTGAGATCGTGGGCGAAGCGCAGCACGTCGGCCTCCCGGTCGCGGAGGCGTTCCAGGAGGTTACGGGTCTTGGTCTGTTTTCGGCCGGGTCTGGCCGGATGTTGGGCCAGGCCGACGAGGATGGCGTGCTGCCAGTCGTGCAGCAGTGGGTCGATGATCTCAGGTGGGATGCGCGTTCTGCCCTGTTCGCGGGTGTGGTGGGCGGCGGTGTTCAACGCGAACAGCGCGTCGAGTGCTTGCTGGGGCCAGTGCTGGCCGGGGGCGACTTCGTCGGCGGCGACGAGTTCGCGGGCGATGTGCGCCCCGCAGAGCGCGTGGTCGCATGCGGTGTAGGAGTTGTAGGAAGCCCAGCAGTCGTGCACCACAATGCCCTGAAAGTCCGTGAGGACAGCAAGTTCGCTGATCGCGGGCCGGCCCCGGGACTTGTCGAGGTGGTAGGTGGTCAGCTTGTCGGTCGCCGCGACGTGCAGCCACCAGCGTGCTCCGGTGACCTTCGTGCCGGTCTCGTCGACGTGCAGAATGTGCGCGGCGGTCAGCAGGGTCCGGATCAGTGCCTCGACCTCGGTCAGCGTCGCGGCGGTGTCGCGCAGCACCTGACACACCCACCCGGCCGACGGCCGCGCTCCGGACAGATCCGTGACGAGTTCGACGACCCGGGCGACCGGCACATGCTGAAACACCAGCAGATACACCACCCACGCCCGCAGGTTCGGGCCATAGGAGGCGGGCGCGCCGGCCACCCCGACTGGCGCGGGCGCGGTGGTGATCTTCCCGCAGACGCAACGCCGTTGGTGCAACCGGTGCTCGGTGACCGTGGCCACCGCCGGGGCGATATCGGTGACCTGGCGTCGCACCACACCCGCTGGCGCGGCATCGTGCAGATCGGCGCCACAGCCCCGGCAACAGTCGGGAACATAATCGACGACCTCATTCGGGTCATCGATCAGCTGCAACGAAAACCCTTCCGTACCAGGCTGCTTCCCTGGTTTACGCCCGGTCTTACGGCGCAACGACCGCGGAGGAACGGTGTGCTCAGGACCGTCCGAGGACGGTGGTTGAGACGAGTTCCGCGAATTCTGCCCCACACGCCGTTTCAACTCGGCGTTCTCCGCCTCCAATTCGGCGTTACGGGCTTCCAGAGCAGCAACGCGGGACTCCAGTTCCTCCAGGCGCACAAGCAATCGCTCCAGCGACACACCCTCGGCACCTGACACCCCAAGATCATCTCAGACCGCCCGCCGCCACGACGAACGACCCACCAAGACCTGAACAGTTACA
>NZ_JBSFLZ010000320.1:0-1537 GCF_053599315.1 Saccharopolyspora sp. NPDC000995 | reverse complement strand
CACAGGCACCGCACCACCGTCCGGATCCGCGACCGCCGCAGACCCGGGTGTGCCAGTCTCCGGTAGCGCGGCATCCCAGGACATACCCGAACCATCCACACCAGGACTGTCCGCACCAGGGCTGTCCGCACTAGTACTGTCCGCACTAGATACTCCGGCCATGCCGGGAGCGTCCATACCAGACTTTCCGGCCACGCCATGCACCCCGGGCACGGCCTGATCGCCACCGGCAACCCGGCTGTACGGCGGAGGCGGCGTCACCGACCGGTCCGGACCAAAACCCAGTTCCTCATAAGGATATGCAGGTGGCGGCGTACCCGGCCGGTGCTGCCCGTAGCCCCGCACCGCCGGAACACCACCCGTTGCGTCCCCGCCCCTCACACTGCTACCAGCACCGCCCTTAACGTCCTTAACGTCCTTGCCGTCCTTGCCGTCCTTGCCGTCCTTGCCGTCCTTGCCGTCCACGGCAGCGGACACCACGGGGTCTTTGCCGGAGGGCACCGGCATCGCAGCCGAATCCACCGGCCCGACCGGGAAAACAGAGTCCGCATCGGACGGCTTCGAGACATCGGACAGCTTCGAAGCATCGGACGGCTTCGAGGTATCGGAGGAATCGGACGTGTTGTCCTTGCCCGGGGAGCTAGGGGTATTCCCTGTCTGCGACCCAGGCCCTGCCCCCAGTAGCGGGGTTTTCTCCCCTCCGAGCCCGCCACCATCGGTGGTCTCGGTAGTACTGTCGCCCTCACGCTGGCTGGTGTCGTCGAGGTAGGGGCTCGGGCCTTGCGGGTGCAGTTTGCCCCGCCACGCCAAGCCCGCCAGAGTGCCCACACCGCTGGACACCGACTCGGACACGCCCGCCGTCACCGAGAACGGGTTCCAGGTCACTTCCTGGCCCGTGGCCGCTAGATACCCGACCTCGCCGAACAACTCGCCCAGGCCGTCGGATAACGCCTCCCCGATCCCGCTGCCGAACCGCGCCGACCACATGCCCCGCACCGACATCCCCGCGTAATGATCCAGGTGCTCCCCCACCACGTCGGCGAAGCGGGCCATCGCCGACACCGGATACTTCTCCGCGTGCTTGTCCACCGCTTTCCTGGCCGCCGCCTCCAGGATCTTCTCGTCCACCTCATCGCCGAGCCCCCGCACCAGCACCTTCGTCAGTGCGTTGCCGACCAGTCCGCCTACCGCCGACAACGGCAGCGACACCAACGCCGAGAACGCCCCCATCCTCGCCGACTGCTCGGAGAGCTTCCCGTCCCACTTCTGGGCTGATTTCTCACCCAGCATCTGTATCTGGGCTTGCAGATCCGGTACCACGTTGAACGCCACCCCACCGGCCGCCGCCATCGCCAGCCGCATGAACAACTGGCCCCACCACCGCGACAACAACAACCGCATCACCGCCATCCGCGCCGCCAGCCACGCCATCGACGCACCCCCGGTCGCTCCCGCCCACGCCACCGCCCACGCCATCTCCAACAACAACAATTCCAGACCATAAATCGTCACCAGCTTCAAATACCGCACCTGCCGC
>NZ_JBSFLZ010000319.1:0-1563 GCF_053599315.1 Saccharopolyspora sp. NPDC000995 | reverse complement strand
CGACAAGCCAGAAACCTAGACGAAGCAACGGCGTGCCCCCGTCTCCGGGCCCAAAACCCCAGCTCACACCACCCACGGATCAGTCACAAGAGCCATAAAAAAAGCGCCCGGCACCGGGGAGCCGGGCTGACAGGATTTGAACCTGCGACCCCTTGACCCCCAGCCAAGTACACAAAGGACATTAACCTGCGAAACCCGAGAAACCCCAGGAAAAACCAGTGCAGCACGCTGCCGTTTAGCGCAGTACAACGCAGTTCAACCCATTTCAGTCCTCCCATACAGCCAGGCCTTTCGCCAGCCGCGCGCCGGGCCGACCGCCCAACGCCCAGGTGATCGTCTCCCACACGTCACGCAAAGCGGGCTGGTCCTGCGGTGCCGGGCAGTCAGCCCCGGCACCTGCTCGGCGAAGATCCGCTGGGAACAACCAGGCATGTCGCAGGAGAATTTCCGCGCCAACAACTCGATCAGCACCGGCCGACCCGCGCCCCCGACATTCGCCAGCCGCCGCTGGTAGCGGGAATGCACCCGCGACCGCCGCCCCGTACCGCGGGCACACCGCCTCGCCAGCACGCGCACGGGCTCGAACACGCACTTCACCCTCCTGGGCAGCCTCCACGCCCTCGACGTGGACCTCGGCTAACTGCACCCGATCATGATCAACGAGTGTGATCAGCAACAGTCACGGGATCACCAAGATCGCACCAGAGCCCGTCATCACGTCGGCAGGCGACAGAAACCCCGTACCGCAAGGTTCCCTACGTCTTCATCGCCCCGGACCGGCGCGGCGCAATCGGAGAACACGCTCTGGAGATCTTCCACTCCAGCAACCGCGAACTCAGCCTCCGCTCCGTCCGCCAACGCCTGTTCAGCCGGTTTTCTTGGAGGCGACAGCCCGTGCCCGCCTATCCCTTCTCGCTTTCGCCTTGTGCTCTGCCTTCTGCTCCGCGGCCTGTGGCGGGCGCGATCGCCGGTGACGGCTCTTGCTACCCGTCCACCTGATGACCGGAGGCGCTTCGTCGGCGTGTGTCCGGCAAATCGGGTGCCGGCTTCGCGGCCTGCTCGATCGTCTCGGCGGAATCACCGGACCCCTGGAACAGCAGCGGTTCCGGTCGGGGGGCGAGGGTCATTTCGGCCGGCGGCTCGACCGGCCGCGGTCGGCTTCCGCCCCTGTGCAGCATCCATTTCGGCCCTCGGCCTCGGTTTACCCGCGCCAACACATCCAAGCCGGTACTTCGCAGCTTGGCGACCTCGGCATTGGAGATGACCGTGTCGTTGTGCCCGAGCACCAGCAGTGGCCGACTACCTTCCTGGGCAACGGCGGCGTGATGCCGCGACCGGGTCCATGCGCTGTATTCGGCCGTTTCGGTGGACCCATGGATCGCAAGACTCACCGGCGCGCTGTGCACACCCCCACGGAAGTCGAATCCTGGCGCTGCCCCCGCCTGCACCGACGTGCCGGAACGTGCCAGCGCCAAGACAAGACCCGCCCCGGGAAGCTGCCGCATGCCTCCCACAGACGACAGCGGGTACCGGTGCCCGGCCGCGGACCGGCCCTCGCCGCCG
>NZ_JBSFLZ010000318.1:0-1586 GCF_053599315.1 Saccharopolyspora sp. NPDC000995 | reverse complement strand
CCACGACCGAACACCCTGTCAGAGCCCTCGATCGGGCAGACACAGGCCCGGCCGATCAACTCACCTATGCCCATGTGCGGATGACGGGGCTAGCCCGGCAAGCACCAACCGAACGGTGTAGGGCACGGTCAGCATCAGGTGCGCGAGTAGCCGCGTCACCGGGATGGTCATCAGGCCGTGCTGCGCAACCCACTGCGGCAACCCTATGCCGAGCACGATCGTCGGCACCGCGAACGCGCTGGAGAACAGGTTGTCCAGCACCGACCGGGACGTGAGCAGCGGCGCGACGAACAGCAGGACGCACGCCGCGATGCCGGCGCGGCCGCAGCAGCCCGGTGCTCCAGAGCGGTCCGCGTCGGGCCGTCAGGATCCGCGGACGGTCAGCGACGCGTGTTGCGGTTGCCACATGCACTTCACTCCTGCCCCGCTCCGGCACGGATTTGCCGAGCGGTAGCGAAAGCTCGACAACACCGGGCACTGCGGACACCGCACACCGGGCCTTGGCGCCCAGGAACCCGGTGTCCCGAAATCGTGCCGGGCAGCCCACGCCCGAGGTCGCGAGCCGGATCGCCTCTGGCCGCACGTAGCCCCGGATGTCATCGCCCCGCTGCGGCCGCCCACAGACGGATCCGCCGACACCACCACGCAGTCGGCAACCCGGCAGACCGCGCCGCCCACGGAAGTGCCATCCAGCACGTTGACCTCGCCGATGAACTGGGCGACGCGCAAACCGGCTAGGAAGTCCTCCGCACCGACCCTCGCGCGGGGTGTCGAGCTGGCGGATCACGCTCTGGTCCAGGACCGCAATTTGGCCGGAGACGGGAAGGTGTACGCGAAGACCAGTGCCTGACGCCCCTGCTGACCGGACCCGCGTCGTCTGGCAGTGCCGACAGTCCCCGCGTTGTCACACTCACGGCCCCGCGTCCGAGATCGACGCCATTCCCCTGCTGCTACGACTAAAATCCCCGCGAACGCGCAACGCACGGGGAGCAGATGTCCACGAATTCCAGAGCCACCCTGGACGCGGAAAACACGGACCGCATTCCCCGCCCCCTCCCGCCGTTTCCCCGCACTCCTGACCGTCGCGGTGCTGGTTGCAGGGCTGCGGGTGGCCCTCACCGGATGGCCCGAGCTGACCGAATCCGTCGCCCGCGCATACCGAGCGCTCCCTGCCGAGCAGCAGCGCCACACCGTGATCGTCGCCGAGAACTACTACCTGGCAGGAGCTCTCGACGTCCGCGGCCGGAAAGCCGGCCTGCCCCGCACCTACAGCCCGCACCGCGGCTATTGGTTCTTCGGCACACCACCGGAGGACGCCGACACAGTGCTGTACGTCGGGAACCAACAGCCGCTGTCCGACCACTTCGGACAGTCGCGCGAACTCCGCGAGATCGAGGCCGGCGTGGTGAACATGGTCGGGGGCAACACGATCACGCTCGACCCGAAGCAACCGTGGCACGCGGTGTGGCCGCGGATCCGCACCATCTGACGGTTGCGCAGCCCATGATCGGGAATGATTTGGCGTGCGTTCGACGGGCACCAGACGTGGCGTGTCGAATCACACGTGCGTTCGGACAGGGTTGTGT
>NZ_JBSFLZ010000317.1:0-1636 GCF_053599315.1 Saccharopolyspora sp. NPDC000995 | reverse complement strand
CCTGCTCCGGCCCACCCAATTCGCCGTGCTGAGCCCACCAGGCCACGTCATCGCCCGCGCCCGCCATCACCTTCGACGACAACGCCGACTCGGGGTCGACCCGTCTGTCATCACCCTGGACGGCGTCCAGGAAATAATGCGCCGGCCCGTCTTCAAAAAAGCCACCCGAGGCCAGGAACGCACTCGCATCGGTACCTTTCAAATACACGGCCCGCGGAGCATCCTGCGAGGCCGGCGGCGGCACCCTCAGCACCAGGAAATGAACATCCCCCGCCGTCTGCTGCATGAACTTCTTCACCGCATCGGGGCCACCGGTCAGCCGAAGCTGCGGGACAACACCCCCCGTCGCCGCCTGAAACCGCTCACTCGCCGCACCTCCCACCACCCGCCGCAACACACCAGCGTGCAGCAGGCCCCTCGCGGCGCGGAGGCCATCGGCGATCTGCTCCAGCAACCCCGTGGCCGCCTCAGGACCCGGGTCAGGAATCACGATGCCCGAACCTGCCACCATCGCCTTCGCGTCCTCATTGCCGAGCAGGACCTGAACAACGATGTAGTTGACCGAAGCCCTCAGTGACTCCCCGAGCCCATCGATGACCTCTCGCGATTCGGGCCGCAGAGACGGAACTGGTTCATTCACCTTCTTCCACTGTTCCCATGCGTCGGACTTCCACTGTTCCGTTGCGTCGGACGGGAACTCGTCTTCCTTCGTGGCATCGGCCCACGCGAGACGGCGCTCAGCCTCCCGTATCCCGTTCTCACTCCACACCAGCCTGAACGGCGCTGGCGGGAGAAGCCCATCCCGGATAGCCCCCAGAACAGCCCGGCGCAGCTTCCCCCCCACCTTCCCCGCAGGGAGCCCGGCGACGCCCGCCAGCCACTCCCATACCTCCGACTCGGTAGTAGGAACCAAGACGGTGGCATTGACCGCCTCGAGTGCTCGGCCCGGGCCGAGGTAACGCACCAGCTCCGAGCCCGGGAGCCGGGCAGCCTCGCGCATCAACCGCAGATGGTGCGGGGCAGGCTGTTGTCTGCCGTCCAGCCACTTCTGAACCAAGGACTCGTTAACTCCGGCCACCTCGGCCGCCCGGGCCGTGCCGAGGTGAGCCACCAATTCCCCATCCGGGACTCCCGCCGGAACAACACCTCCGGCGACGTAGTCCACCACCTCGCCCAGAGTCCAATCCCACCACTCCTGCGTGGTCGACAAACCGAAAACTTCCCGCGCGGCGGCCGCTGCCCCCTCCGGCTGCCCTTGCGAGAACATCCGCACGCGCCTCAAGCCGCCCAGCGCCCGCAATCGGTTAGCCACCTCGACCGCGCCTTCCGGCCCGCCGAACGCCTCGACAATCGCATCCAGCACGATCCCACGCACCACCGCACGATCACCGGGACTGCCACGACGCCACTCCTCCACGTCTCCCGCAGAAACGCCGACCGCCCGGGCGATGTACTCGTCCCGGCCGAAGAAGCGCGTGAGGTAGTCAAGCTCACGACCGTCCAGGGCATGCGCCAGCTCGCGCAGCACCTTCAGCTCCCGAGGACTGGGCCGCCTGCCTCGCATCCCGGCACGCTGCGCTGCCGGAGCGCCCAGGTCGCGCACTTCCACCTGGAGGTCGGGCCTGCTCGCCACCAC
>NZ_JBSFLZ010000316.1:0-1656 GCF_053599315.1 Saccharopolyspora sp. NPDC000995 | reverse complement strand
TGTCCCGCAGACCAGGAATCGAATCCAGCGCCGCAGCAAAAAAAGAGTCACCCCCAGCCTCGACATAAACAGGAACCAGCCCCTGCTCATGCAAAACCGACAACTGACCAGTCGTCACACCAAAACCAGCAGCATCAGCCTCAGAAACAACACGCCGCACATCCCGCCAAACCCCGTCGGCAACCCCGACGTGGTGTTCACGCAGGAACGTCATCCCTGCCTTGGCCGTCGTGTGCCCCGCCGCCTTAGCCCAGGCAACCCACCCCGCCAACTCCCCCCGAGGTATCCCACGCCGCTGAACCCGCTTCCCCTTCCCGGACTCAGCACGCCACGCAGCCTTCCAAACCCTGGCGTCAACCCCGACGTGGTGTTCATGCAGGAACGTCATGCCCGCCCTGGCGGTCGTGTGCCCCGCCGCCTTAGCCCAGGCAACCCACCCCACCAACTCCCCCCGAGGTATCCCACGCCGCTGAACCCGCTTCCCCTTCCCGAACTCAGCACGCCACGCATCCCGCCAAACCCTGCCGTCAACCCCGACGTTGTGTTCATGCAGGAATGTCATTCCGTCCTGGGCGGTCGTGTGCCCCGCCGCTTGAGCCTGGGCGACCCACCCCGCCAACTCCTCCCGAGGTATCCCACGCCGCCGCTTTCCCTTCCCGGACTCAGCACGCCACACATCCCGCCAAACCCCGGCGGCAACCCCGACGTGGTGTTCATGCAGGAATTGCATTCCTGCCTGGGCGGTCGTGTGCCCCGCCGCTTGAGCCTGGGCGACCCACCCCGCCAACTCCTCCCGAGGTATCCCACGCCGCCGAACCCGCTTCCTTTTCCCGGACGCGGCATCCTGCGGCCTGGATGCCACCGGGGCATCCGCACCCGACGCCGGGTGGGCGGTGGATGGTCCGGCCTGCGACTCACCCGGATACGTCTCCCCCGGATACGTCTCCCCCGGATACGTCTCCCCCGGCCCCCGCTGCGGGGGTTTGCCGCCCCGCAGCCCGCGCTGCCCCACGCCCCCCACAGACGACGGCACACCCCCACCACCACGCACCGGCGGCCGGGCGGTACGCCACAAATCCGGCGCACCCTCCACACCCGCCTCCCGCACGCTGGCCGCCAACTCTGCAGCACGCGCCCACGCGGCCGCAGCGGCCGCTGGTTCGGGCAGGCCATCCCGCCGTGCTCGATGCAAAGTGACCGCAACCTCATCCACCACCAGGTCAAAGGCCACCCGCTCCGGCGGCTTCACACCCACAAACACCGGAGCGAACAACAACGGACTCACCAACTCCGCGGCAGCCAACTGCAACCTCGCCACCTCAACCTCCGACCACCCCTCGAACTCGGCAAAGCTCACCCAATCCACCCGCGGCAAACCCAGAACCTCCGCAACATCCCCCTCGGAAACGCCACCCTCGCGAGCATCCCCCTCGGGAACGCCACCCTCGCGAGCATCCCTCTCGGGAACGCCACCCTCGGGAGAATCCCCCTCGGGGACGTCGCCCTTGGGGGCGCCCGGTGGCTCGCCCCCGAACGCTTCCCACCACGGGTCGGGGTTCTCATCCTCGAAATCAGTGGTCCAGTCATCCAAAGCGGCCCGGCCGGCCGGATCATCCGGCGGCTCCGCCTGGATCTCATGGAGGACCGGTGCTTCCT
>NZ_JBSFLZ010000315.1:0-1661 GCF_053599315.1 Saccharopolyspora sp. NPDC000995 | reverse complement strand
CGTCGGGTGCGGATGCCCCGGTGGCCTCCGGACCGCAGGATGCCGCGCCCGCGAAGAGGAAGCGGGTTCGGCGGCGTGGGATACCTCGGGAGGAGGTGGCGGGGTGGGTCGCCCAGGCTAAAGCGGCGGGGCACACGACCGCCAAGGACGGAATGACATTCCTGCATGAACACAACATCGGGGTTGACGCCAGGGTTTGGAAGGCTGCGTGGCGTGGTGAGTCCGGGAAGGGGAAGCGGGTTCAGCGGCGTGGGATACCTCGGGAGGAGTTGGCGGAGTGGGTCGCCCGGGCTCAAGCGGCGGGGCACACGACCGCCAAGGCAGGAATGCAATTCCTGCATGAACACAACGTCGGGGTTGACGACACGGTTTGGCGGGATGTGTGGCGTGCTGAGTCCGGGAAGGGAAAGCGGCGGCGTGGGATACCTCGGGAGGAGTTGGCGGGGTGGGTCGCCCAGGCTCAAGCGGCGGGGCACACGACCGCCCAGGACGGAATGCAATTCCTGTATGAACACAACGTCGGGGTTGGCAACGGGGTTTGGCAGGCTGCGTGGCGTGCTGCGTCCGGGAAGGGGAAGCAGGTTCAGCGGCGTGGGATACCTCGGGGGGAGTTGGCGGGGTGGGTTGCCTGGGCTAAGGCGGCGGGGCACACGACCTCCACGGCAGGAATGACATTCCTGCGTGAACACCACGTCGGGGTTGAGGCCAAGGTTTGGCAGGATGCGTGGCGTGCTGCGTCCGGGAAGGGGAAGCGGGTTCAGCGGCGTGGGATACCTCGGGAGGAGTTGGCGGGGTGGGTCGCCCGGGCTAAAGCGGCGGGGCACACGACCGCCCAGGACGGAATGACATTCCTGCATGAACACAAGGTCGGGGTTGCCAACAGGGTTTGGGGGGATGTGTGGCGTGTTGTTTCTGGGGCTGATGCTGCTGGTTTTGGCGTGACGACGGATCAGTTGTCGGTTTTGCATGAGCGGGGGCTGGTTCCTGTTTATGTCGAGGCTGGGGGTGATTCTTTTTTTGCTGCGGCGCTGGATTCGATTCCTGGTCTGCGGGACAGGTTTGCGTCGGTTGAGGTGTTACGGGAAGCGGTCGCCGACTATGCGGACGAGCATAAAAGCGATGTTGCTGGCATTCGGGGTGGTGATGTGGATGGTTACCGGGAGGCTGTTGAGGAGATTCGCCGGCCGGGTGTGTACCCGGATAGGTCGGGTGATGTGGTTGCGCTGGTGGTGGGGCGGATGGCCGGGGTTCGTTTGTGGGTGATGGATGAGTCCGGGCAGGCTCATCCGGTGGATGAGGCCGTTTCGGATGCTGTTCCGGAGGTGGTGCTGCTTCGTCGTGAGACGGCTCGCGGTCATTACCTGGGGACTCGGCCCGCGGTGGCGGCACCGCCGGTTGATGAGGTTCCAGACGGCGCCGAGGAAGCACCGGTCCTCCATGAGATCCAGGCGGAGCCGCCGGATGATCCGGCCGGCCGGGCCGCTTTGGATTACTGGACCACTGATTTCGAGGATGAGAACCCAGACCCGTGGTGGGAAGCGTTCGGGGACGAGCCACCGGGCGCCCCCAAGGGCGACATCCCCGAGGCGGATGCTCCCGAGCGCGACGTTCGGGAGGGTGGCGTTCGGGAGGGGGATGCTCGCGAGGGTGGCGTTTCCGAG
>NZ_JBSFLZ010000314.1:0-1673 GCF_053599315.1 Saccharopolyspora sp. NPDC000995 | reverse complement strand
GGTAGGCCAGCTCCTTGCCCGCCCGCACGCCTATCGGGAAGTGCCCGGCGCCGCGTTGATCGTCGGGGGTGCGAGATCGGGCACCTTCATCGGTCCAGTGCCGACTTCTCGCGTGCGCCGGGCCACAGATCCACCGCCGAGTGGGGCGGGCCACGCTGACCGCGAGGACCTTTCAGCGGGACACTTCCGACATGGCTGAATACCGGATCGAACACGACACGATGGGTGAGGTGCGGGTGCCCGTCGAGGCCCTGTACCGGGCGCAGACCCAGCGAGCCGTGGAGAACTTCCCGATCTCCGGCCGGCGCTTGGAGCGCGCGCAGATCCGTGCGCTAGGTCTGCTGAAGGCCGCAGCGGCTCGGGTCAACGGTCGGCTCGGGGTCCTGGACGCCGACGTGGCCGAGGCGATCGCCGCGGCGGCCGAGGAGGTCGCCGAGGGCGCCCACGACTCGCACTTCCCGATCGACGTGTTCCAGACCGGCTCCGGCACGTCCTCGAACATGAACGCCAACGAGGTCATCGCGACCCTGGCGTCCCGGCGGCTCGGCCGCGACGTGCACCCCAACGACCACGTCAACGCCTCGCAGTCGTCCAACGACACCTTCCCGACGACCATCCACGTCGCGGCCACCGAGGCCGTGCTCACCGACGTCATCCCGGCGCTGGAGCACCTCGCCACGACCATCGAGAGCCGCGCCGCGCAGTGGACCGAGGTGGTCAAGTCCGGCCGCACGCACCTGATGGACGCGGTGCCGATCACGCTGGCCCAGGAGGCCGGCGCGTGGGCCTCGCAGGTGCGCTACGGGGTCGAGCGGCTGCGGGGTGGTCTGCCCCGGCTCGGCGAACTGCCGATCGGCGGCACCGCTGTCGGGTCGGGCCTCAATGCGCCCGCCGACTTCGGCGCGGCGGTCGCCGCGGAGCTGGCGGAGGTCACCGCCCTGCCGCTGACCGAGGCCCGCGACCACTTCGAGGCGCAGGCCGCGCAGGACTCGGTGGTGGAGATCTCCGGCGACCTGCGCACCGTCGCGGTGAGTCTGACCAAGATCGCCAACGACCTGCGCTGGCTGGGCTCCGGCCCGCGCACCGGGCTGGCCGAGCTGGCGCTGCCGGACCTGCAGCCGGGCTCGTCGATCATGCCGGGCAAGGTCAACCCGGTCATCCCGGAGGCCACCCTGCAGGTGGTGGCGCAGGTTATCGGCAACGACGCGGCGGTGGCGTTCGCCGGTTCGCAGGGCAACTTCCAGCTCAACGTGATGCTGCCGGTGATCGCGCGCAACGTGCTGGAATCCGCGCGGCTGCTGGCCGCGGTGTCGCGACTTTTGGCCGACAAGGTGTTCGCCGGCGTGCAGGTCAACGTCGAGCAGGCCCGCGCCTACGCCGAAGGTTCGCCGTCGATCGTCACGCCGCTCAACCGCTACATCGGCTACGAGGAGGCGGCCTCCGTCGCCAAGCAGGCCCTCAAGGAGCGCAGGACGATCCGCGAGGTGGTCCTGGAACGCGGCCACGTCGACTCGGGCAAGCTCACCCTCGAGCAACTGGACGAGGCGCTCGACGTGCTCCGCATGGCCAAGGGCGGCTGACGGCTCCATTGCGGGTCGGGGCTCGACCGCATCACCAACCACGTGCTCGGTGATGCCTGCACCCCGGGCAACGCCAAGGAATGCACGTTCGAC
>NZ_JBSFLZ010000313.1:0-1793 GCF_053599315.1 Saccharopolyspora sp. NPDC000995 | reverse complement strand
GCACAACCCACACACCCAACTCCTCCCCAGGAATCCCAAGCCGCAGAACCTTCTTCTCCTTCCCGGCCGCAGCACGCCACGCAGCCTGCCAAGCAGCGTTGTCAGCTCCGTGGCCTTGTGTATGCAGCCAGTTCAGTCCTTCCTTGGCGGTCGTGGCCCGTCCCTCCTCTCGAGCCCGCACAACCCACTCACCCAACTCCTCCTCAGACATCCCAGGCCGCCGAACCTGCTTCTCCTTCCCGGCCGCAGCACGCCACGCAGCCTGCCAAGCAGCGTTGTCAGCTCCGTGGCCTTGTGTATGCAGCCAGTTCAGTCCTTCCTCGACGGTCGTAGCCCCTCCCTTCTCTCGAGCCTCCACAACCCACACACCCAACTCTTCCTCAGACATCCCAGGCCGCCGACCCCGTTTCTCCTTCCCGGCCTCAGCGCGCCACGCAGCCCCCCAAGCAGCGGTGCCAACCCTGCGGCCCTGTTTACGCAGCCAGTTCGATCCTTCCTTGGCGGTCGTGGCCCTTCCCCTCTCTCGAGCCTTCACAACCCACACACCCAACTCCTCCCGAGGAATCCGGGGCAGCTGAACCCGTTTCTGTTGTCCCGTATCAGCATACTGCTGCGCAGAGGCCCCCACACCACCCACGCCCAGTGCCGGGTGGGCGGCAGGTTGGGCCGTTGACGGTCCGGTCTGCGACTCACCCGGATACACCTGGGCCCAAGCGAGAGGATCCTCGTCTTCCAAATCAGCAGCAGACCAGTGATCCACAACGTCCTGGCCCGCCGGGTCATCCGACGGCCCAGCACGCATCTCATCCGGACTCACCGCATCCTCAGCACCGCCAGAAACCCCACTGTCCGGCAGTGCCGGCCGAGGCCCCCCAGAACGACCTCCAGCCGTCACCTCAAAATGAGCAACACCAACCTCCACAACACCACGCCACGCAGCCCCCCAAGCAACGCTGTCTGCTCCGTGGCCCTGTTCACGCAGCCAGTTCAGTCCTTTCGCGGCGGTCGTGGCCCCTCCCTCCTCTCGAGCCCGCACAACCCACACACCCAACTCCTCCTCAGGAATCCCGAGCCGGTGAACCCGTTTCTCCTTCCCCGCCGCAGCACGCCACGCAGCCCGCCAAGCAGCTTTCTCAACCCCGCGGCCCTGTGCATACAGCCAGTTCAGTCCTGCCGCGGCGGTCGTGGCCCCTCCCTCCTCTCGAGCCCGCACAACCCACACACCCAACTCCCCATCAGGAATCCCGAGCCGCCGAACCTGTTTCTCCTTCCCGGCCGCAGCACGCCACGCAGCATGCCAAGCAGCGTTGTCAGCTCCGCGACCTTGTTCGTGCAGCCATTTCAGTCCTGCCGCGGCGGTCGTGGCCCCTCCTTCCTCTCGAGCCCGCGCCACCCACCCACCCAACTCCTCCCCAGGAATCCCGAGCCGGTGAACCTGTTTCTCCTTCCCGGCCGCAGCACGCCACGCAGCCCACCAGGCAGCTTTCTCAGCCCCGCGGCCCTGTGTATACAGCCAGTTCAGTCCTTCCGCGGCGGTCGTGGCCTCTCCCTCCCTTTGAGCCCGCGCAACCCACCCACTCAACTCCTCCCGAGGAATCCCAAGCCGTCGAACCGGTTTCTTTTTTCCTGCTGCTGCGTTCTGCTGCCCAGAGGCCGCCACATCACCCACGCCTGGCGTCGGGTGGGTGGCAGGTTGGACTGTTGACGGTCCGGCCTGCGACTCACCCGGATACACCTGACCCGGCCCCTGCTGCGAGGGCCCGCCGCCCCTCAGCCCGGGCTGCCCGACGCCT
>NZ_JBSFLZ010000312.1:0-1809 GCF_053599315.1 Saccharopolyspora sp. NPDC000995 | reverse complement strand
ATGCGATCGGCCCGACCGAGCGGTGGCTGGACGGAGTGCCGCCGGGCAAGGTCGCCCACTTCGCCGGCGAGGCCCACGTCGCCAATGTCGACGACCGACCATCGTCACGTGCTTGACGGTATGCACCGTGGACTCTCTGACCCGCTCCGCGGCGTGCCCACAGCCCGGACAGCACGCCGCCCGCAAGGCCGCGGTCGTCACATGCACCGTCCAGGAACCATCCGCCTCCCGCTCGATCACATCGATCTCGACCCCGTCCAGTCCCAGCAACTGCGCCGGCACCGTAGTCTGTGACACGCGCCCACCCGCCTCTACCGATGATCCTTGCTCTTGGTCGACAAAGATCATCACAGGTTCGGTGGGCGCACCTCGTCCCCGCCCTACACAAGCCACGGGCGCGGCTACAGAACGCAACAATCAGCTATCACCACAAGTGATCACTCGGATACAGGATCCGCTCCACTGCGAAGAGCCCGATTGATCTTGCTGAAGGATTCGTTTTCGCGAGAGGGTATCTCTGGAGTGCGGTCTTCTCATAGCCTGGCGCGGCTGGGTGCGGTGTTTGATCCGAATCTGATCGCGGATGCCGGGCTGGTTCCGGTGCTGCGGCTGACGGATGGCCCGGCTTGGCGAGTTGGTCATTGACGCGGTGCGCATCACCGTGGCCGGTAACGGTGGGGGCGCGAATCCGGTGGCGAAAGTGCTCACGGGTGGCGGCGATGGTCGCCGGGGCCGACAGCATCGGTGACGTCGACCGCTTACGGCATGCGGCGATGCCGGTGGTGTTCGAGGCGATCAAGTCACCGTCCACTGTGGGCACCTTTCTGTGGTCGTTCACACACGGCCACGCCGTGCGGCTTCATCGCGTCCACCAGGCATTCCTCACCGAACTGGCCGCTGAGACACCGCTGCCGATCGCCAGGACGGCGTCGTTGGCGGTGTGCCAGGACACATTGATCCCGGCGGCTGAGGGTGGCTGGTTGTTCGCTTGTACCACCCGGAGTTTCCAGGACAGTGGTGACTGGCAGATGGTGGCCCCGCTTGGTCCTGTGGTCGGTGTTAGTGTTCATGAGCATTGGTTCGGGGTTTTGGAGGAGATCGCTTCTTTTCCCGCGCAGACCCAGGTGCTGGCGTGGTTGCGGAGGAGGGATATCCGGGGCCGGGAGAGTGTCGGGCACTTGTTGGCGGCGGTGAACGATACCGATGGTGTTCGGCTGTTTGACCCGATGGATGGGCGTGCGCAGCCGCTTATCGAAACCGCACCGTTCGAGTTACGGGTCATGCGCTTTGACTCGTGAGTACGAATACGTGCTGCAGTTCACCTTTTCGCTCGCGAGCATATCCGTCGAAGCGACGCCTTCATGACCTCGAGCGGGGTGGTGAACCTTGCTGCTTGAAGGAGCCGTGTTCTCGTTGTGAGAGGCGTGTTGTGGTTCGGGAGCCGGGCGGCTGAGGTCGCCCGGCTATCGGGTTTTTGCACGTCAAAGCGCCGGTGGATCCAAGGGCTGGTTCCCAGCGGGGCGGAAGGGCTGATTCCCGCATACATCGTTGCTGCATTGTGTTGTGGCGGCGTTGGGGTGGGGTGGTTGTGATGTTTTCGTCGATCATGGTGCCGGAGGAGGTGCGGCGGCTTTTCCAGGTGTTGACCGGCGAGGATATGACGGATGCGGATGAGGGTCTGTTGTTCGCGGTGGCGGATGCGTTGGAGTCCGGCGCGGCGGGGGTCGGGGAGATGGGCGGGTTCGTGGCGGAATTGGTGGCGAAGGTGCGGACGGAGTTTTCGGGAAAGGCGGCGGACCGGTTCGCCGA
>NZ_JBSFLZ010000311.1:0-1828 GCF_053599315.1 Saccharopolyspora sp. NPDC000995 | reverse complement strand
TTGTCGCCTGCGGGTGTGAGTCCCGTCCCGGTAGTCGTCAGGGAGCCGGGTAGCAGACTGGCAGTGTCGGGGGGAAACGCCCGGCGCTGAAGCCCAGTGTCAAGAGCCCTGAAAGTAGGGGGAGCAACCACGCGGTCCGCAGCATGAAGCGAAGCCTGCCGCGGCGTTAATCCAACCCCGTGAGGGGACCGAGGGGGTGCCGAGCCGGGAGTATCACGGCGAAGGCCATGGAAGACGTGAAGATCCTGAAGATGCAACGTCGAGGAACCCCCCGCCGTAAGGGGCGTGGAACGTGTGGAAGGCGACGATCGGAACTGGAGAAGCCCTCCTCGGCCCTGGATTCGCGTTCCAGGAGCAGCCGGTGCGTATAACCGTAGAGCGGGAAGTCGTATCGAGCCGAGAGGGTGGCGGAGGGGGCCGTATGAGCGGTCATCGGCGTGGACAACACAACCCGCCGTAGCAAAGGGCCCCTGCTTCGTTCATGTTTGGGTTGACGAGGAGGAGTCGGTGCATGGCCGGAAGGCCCAACAACACCCGTATGAATAAGACTCGGGCCTTGCAGCACAAGCTGTACCTGGCGGCCAAGCGGTCGCCGTCAAGGCGGTTCCACGCGTTGTTTGACCGGGTCTGGCGCGAAGACGTTCTCCGGCGCGCGTGGGTGGAGGTGCACGCTAACCAGGGTGCACCCGGTGTCGATGGTGTCACTATCGACGACATCAAAACTGCTGGGGTCCGGGATTTCCTGGACGATCTGGCGGTGCGGTTGCGGGATGGGACGTATCGCCCTGGCCCGGTGCGGCGGGTGTGGATTCCCAAGCCAGGGAAACCTGAGATGCGTCCGTTGGGTATTGCCAACGTGGTTGATCGGGTGGTCCAGCAGGCGCTCAAGATTGTTCTTGAGCCGATTTGGGAGGCTGATTTCCTGCCGTGCTCGTTCGGGTTCCGACCGAAACGTAGCGCGCATCAAGCCCTGCAAGCCATGCGGGAGGCGATACGGGTTGGCCGGACCTGGGTGGTTGACGCTGATATCGACAGTTTCTTCGACCGACTGGATCATGATCTTATCCTAGAATGTTTGGGGGAGAGGATTAGTGATCGGCGGGTGTTGAAACTGATCCGGGTGTTTCTGTCCGCTGGAGTGCTGGATGGCGCGGAGCTGTCGGTTTCGGTGGAGGGTGCTCCCCAGGGTGGTCCGCTGTCGCCGTTGTTGGCTAACGTGGTGTTACATCGCTTGGACAGGCAATGGCAGGAGCGGTTCAGCAGGTTGGGGGTGCTCGTACGTTACGCTGACGATGAAGTGATCTGTTGTCCGACCGAGGATCGAGCGCGTGCCGCGTTGGCGGCGTTGCAGGAGATCTTGGGCGGATTAGGGTTGCAGGTTTCGGCGGCGAAAACGCGTATCGTTGGTGTGGCGAGCGGCGAAGAAGGATTCGAGTTCTTGGGGTTCCATCATCGTATGGTGCCTTCGCGTCGATATCCGTCGCGTCGTTATCCGGCGTGCTGGCCGAGTACCAAGGCGATGAATCAGGCCCGCTCCCGGATACGGGAGTTGACTGGCCGTAACCGCTGCCACATTCCCACCCACCTGGTGGTTGCGGATATCAACCACTTTCTCACGGGATGGCGGGGTTACTTTCGTTTTGGGAACTCGACCCGGTGGTTTGCCAAGCTCGACAGATACGTGGTTGAGCGCATGGCGTTACTGATCTCCAAGCGGCACGGCCGACGAGGCCGCGGGCACGGCCTGAAACACGTGATCAGGTCAGGGAACCGGCTCGGCCTCGTCAAGCTGTCCGGAACCGTGCAGTACGGACGCATCGCGCATGCT
>NZ_JBSFLZ010000310.1:0-1854 GCF_053599315.1 Saccharopolyspora sp. NPDC000995 | reverse complement strand
CGTCGAAATCACGGATCACCACATCATCTGGACCAAGCCAAGCTTCCAGCCGCGCGTACCCGCCGCGTGCAGTCTCGAAAATCTCCTGCAATTCCAGTATCGCATTATTCCGGCGCAACTCCCGAACAGCAGCGGACGCGTCCACTACCCGGCTGTGGAGCTCCTTGAGCGACGTATTCAGATGAATAACCGACCACTCCGTGATCTTGGCTTCATATGCGTTCCGTAGGTCAGTGCTTGTCTCCTCCTCCGCCAAAATCTGCTGCAGAGACCCCACCGCAGCGTTCAAATCGGATGTCAGCTGCCTCCGGACATCATCAAGAATCGGGTCAGCCCATCGCCTCCCCCTCTTGAACCGAGCTTCCACGGACCTGATGTTGTATACCCCGCGGAGCCCGTCCGCACGTGCCTCGTCTCGCAGCACCCGTTCGACAGCTTCCTTGTCCGGCAAACCACTAAGCGCCTTGCCCACCGCCAAGCGCCGGGCATACATCTGCGATGCTTTAGACTGAGCCTCGTTCGGTCCAGGGACCGGGGTCACCGTGGCGGAAAGCAAGTCGTCGGCAGTACCTGAGTCCGCACCACCATCCAGGTCGCCGGCCAGGTAACGGACCAGTCTCCACCGCAACTGCTGTAACTGCTCATCGGCCTGCGGGTTCGTCATCAACTGCTGATCATCCCGGGGGTTTTTCATCAACTCGTGCGCGATCACATCCCGGAACGGCCGGGACTCGTGCAGGGGCCCCAAGACCTTCTCCGCCGGAGCGTACAAACGGTCCACGGCATCTTGACCGTGTTCGTCGGCCAACTGCCGCAACGCCCTACCGGCATCCGCGAACGTCCGCTTCACCGAACTAAACTGATGAATAACGCTGAGCCCCGGATCAACAACGGCCCCGCGCATCATCGGGGCAGCAACGGCCCCAGCCACCGTCTCGTTCCCAGCAGGATCTGCCTGCCAACGTTCCTCTTCCGCTCTCACCTCCTCGATCGCGTCGCGCGTCAAACCACTCCTCAAACCACTCCTCGCCACGCCAAGGTCGAGGTCATCGGCCAGATAACCGGCCATTTCCGCCCGCAGCGCCTGAGCACCGCGCCAGTCGCCCGGGTGCTCGCCCAACCAGTGCGCCAGCACAACCCGGAACCGATCCGACGCCTTCAACGGCCCCAAAATCCCGTCCGCATCAGCCAACAACCGGTCCACAGCATCCCGACCCGCGACCCCCTCCCACTCATGCAACTGCGCCGCGGCCGTCAACTCGTGAAACCTTTCCTCCAACGCCACCACGCCGACGCCATCCCCCGGATGACTCACCATGTAATGAGCCAACACATTCCGGAGACCGTCAGCACTCCCGAAAACTCCCACACCCGCCACGTGCTCCCGCACATCAGCGATCACACGGTCTACGCCTACATTCACCCCGCCTACGTAAACTGGCCACCCCTCATCGCGCATCCTCTGCAACCCAGCCTCCGCGTTAGTGATCAACGCACGCAGCTCGGCTGCCGCCGCAGACTCCTCCGCTACCTGAGCGGACTCACCAGCAGAAGACCCTTCCCCGCCTAACAACGCATCCTGCAGCTTCGCAGCCCTCTTTTTCTGCTTATACCGACTCTTACGTGCCCTGTGCAGGTCAAGCAGCCGCTTATTCTCCGCCTCAATCTCGTCGAGCTCCGCCTGCACCGGCTCGATCTCCTCCTGCAGCGCCTCCCACTGCTCCCGTAAACCCGCATCCGCCCCATCCCACCCCGGGCGCGCCTCCAACGAAGCCTGGTCAGCCTTAAGCTTCTTCAGCGACTCCCCCAACTCCGTATTCCGCGCACGCTGCGCCGCTTTCTTTTTGGCCCGAC
>NZ_JBSFLZ010000309.1:0-1856 GCF_053599315.1 Saccharopolyspora sp. NPDC000995 | reverse complement strand
TTGACACTGCAAGCTGACGAATTGAGCCAAGAGTGCCCTCGAACATCTGATTACGTGCGCCGCGGCCCGTTTCTGGCGTATTCGGTTCCCACCCCTGGTGGAACGCGTCGCACACGCCCGCCACCAGGCGCAGACCGAGACCTACGACAGGCTCGCGCACGAGCTCACACCCGCGCGTCGCACTGAGCCGGACGCGCTGCTGGTCACCGATGCCTCGCTCGGGGTATCGCGGCTGCGGCGGCTGTCGACGGGACCTGTCCGGCGCCGGTTCCTGGCCACCGTGGGTCGCCGCCTGACCCCGCAAGTTTTAAAGCGGCGAGAGCCACAGCGCCGGTACCCGATCCGCCGCCGACCCCGGCGAGGGGTTGGCCGCGGTGACCGACGAGCTGCACGAGGCGGTCGGCGAGCTGGAGGCGGTGCTGTCCGGTGGGGACGGTCCGGTCCCCGTGGACGAGGGTGGGGATCTGGTGATCTCGCCGCTGACCGCCGAAGACGTTCCCGCGGAGGCGATTTCGCTCAAAGTGGAGCTGACCGGGATGCTGCCGTTCGCGCCGATCGTGTCGCTGCTGACCGAGCTGGACAAATGCACCCGCCATCTGGACTGCTTCACTCACGCCTCGGGCAGACAGACCCGTACCCCGGAGCTGAAGCGCAACCTCATCGCGGTGCTACCGGCCCACTCTACGAACCTGGGGCTGACCCGGATGGCGGAGGCGTGCGGCATTTCCTACGACATCCTTGCGTGGACGGCGGAATGGTATGTGCGGGAAGAGACTCTGCGGGCGGCGAATCTGGCGATCATCGACTACCACCAGCGGCTACCGCTGACCACGGTGTTTGGTGCGGGCACGCTGTCCTCGAGCGACGGGCAGCGGTTCCCGGTGCGCGGCAAGTCGACCTCGGCCCGGCAGATGGTCATGCACGGCGGCCGGATGCTGTCGACCTATACCCATGTCACCGATCAGCACGCCACCTACGGCACGAGGATCATCGTCGCTACGAAACGCGAAGCCCACTATGTGCTGGATGAAGTCCTCGGCACGCAACAGATCTGCCGATCACCGAACACGCAACCGATACCCACGGCGGACCATGGTGAATTTCGGCCTGTTCGACCTGCTCGGCATGCAGCTCACCGTTCGGAAAGCGTGTAATAGCGTTCACCGAGTCGGCGCATTGCTGCGCTGACGTTGACCCGCTTTACCTGCGGCCCGGTGGTGTCGGCCCGGAGGGGTCGTCGGTGGCCGGGCGGTCATGGCGCCGACGGAGTTGCGCGAGGCTGGGCTGATCCGGCACCTCGGTCTGAGCAACGCGGACGCCGCACAGTTCCCGCAGGCGCGTCCGATCGCTCCGGTCATGGCGGTGCACAACCACTCCCACGTCCAGAATTCCGAAGATCGGCAGCTGCCGGCCGACTGCGAGCGGCACACGATCGCCTACGTGCCGTTCTCTCCGCTCGGCGGCGGCAGCGGGCAGGTGGACGATGCAAGGGCCCGGGCCGTCGCTCAGCGGCGTTCCGCCAGCGTCGCGCAGGTGTCGTTGGCGTGGTTGTTGGCCGTTTTCCGGTGACGCTCGCGATTCCCGGTACCAGTTCGGTGCCGCATCCGGAGGAGAACTTGTCAGCGGCTGGTCTTCGGCTGGGTCGGGTCGACCTGGCCGAGGTGGGCAGGTAGTTCGAGCAAGGCCAGTGCTGCCGGATTGGCCGTTTGAGCCGGCGCCGCGGGTGCTTAGCGTACGTTCGGGACGGGTTTTGGTTGCGGCACCGACCCTGGTGGTTAATTCTCGGGTTGAGTGAGGGTGTGTTGGGCAGGCCCGGGATGATGATCTTGCGGCAGTCTTGTGGTGTCTGGCCGCAG
>NZ_JBSFLZ010000308.1:0-1873 GCF_053599315.1 Saccharopolyspora sp. NPDC000995 | reverse complement strand
GGGGAAAGAACGACCTCACGGGAAACCGCGAGGCCATTAGCGGCCCCGTGCCCTACCGCCGACCGACGCCACCGCGCCAGTTCTCGACCCTCCTCCGCTTCGGAAATTCTGCGCTGATACTCGGCCAGATCAGGAATTACGCCCTGATCCGACTCGCGTTGTGGTTGTCCAAACGGGGCAAACGCCGCCGAGCCTGGGGATGGGGAATGACCCAGGTCTTGCTATCCGCGAATCACCTGGGTCTGATCAGCCTCGACGGGATCGTCGTGCCGCCCAGGCCGTTTCCGAGCCTGGAAAGCCGAGCGCTGTCGGTGAAGAACGTCGGTAAGCCGCTTGCGGGAGAACCGCACGAGTGGTTTGACGGGCGGGAGCTGGAAACGGAACCACGATCAGACCAGGGCCACGGAGAGAAACGTCCCCATGGGAAACCGTGCGGTCAGCAGAGGCTCCGCGACCTACTGCCGATACGGAAACCGCGCCAGCTCCCGACCTCTTAGTTTGTGATCTTGGCTGGTGGGGGGGGCTTGGAGACTGGTGCGGCCATCAGTTGGTCATGGTGGTTTGTGAAGACCAATCAAGATCGCGGCGGGTGCCATCGTAGACCCCGCTGTGGTGGATCCTGTGGGCTGGCGGGAGGCCTTCGACGCTGTGATGGCTCGGGTGGCGAAGCGGTTCAAGCGGGTCGAGTCGCGGAGGCGGGTGCGGTTGTTCGTGGAGGGGTTGCTGTCGGACCTGCCGCGCAAGAACTGCTGGACGCTCTCCGAACACGCCGGGGAGGCCAGGCCGGACGGGATGCACATCTGCTGACGCGAGCGGTATGGGATGCCGATGCGGTGCGCGACGATGTACGGGACGCCGCGGTGGAACATTTCGGTGGCACCGACGCGATGTTGGTGGTCGACGAAACCGGCGACGTCAGGAAAGGAACGGAAACCGTTGGTGTGCAACGGTAGTGTTCCGGGGCGGGTCGGTCTGGGTCAAAGCTGGTCGGGGTCGATTTCAGCTGTGAGTGCTAGCTCGATCGCGCGCACGGAAGTGAAATACTGCTGCAGGTGATCTTTCTTGATTCCGACGGATGCTGCGACGATGTCGAGATCTAGGTAGTCGCTTCGCTGATTGACGAGAAGGGTCCGGGTGACTTGCAGGATCGCCTCTCTCATTCATGACTCCCCTCGCGACCATGTCGCAGTTGACTCTTCTACCTGCTCTTTATCTTGATTGCAGCTTGGTGCTCTTGGAATCACTTGGCAGGCCGTGCCGAAAACCCGTCGCAAGGGCCGAGACTCCATGTTCTACACGGCAGCCTCTCGTTTCGATCGGGGTACCAAGTACTGCAACCGGAAGCATAGACGGACCTGTACGTATGGGCAAGGTGTAGGTGTCGTGGGTAAGAAGCTGCCCGATTCGGTGAGTTTCAGAGTGTGCACACTTCGGGGATCTGGGCGCCTCGTACTCCGCGCGGCGGAAGGCAGATGTAGGGCCTCCTGGTCGGGCGGTGCTGATCGACGGCATCAGCGGCACGTTGGGCTGGGGTGCGTGCACCGCGAAGCGCAACCTCCAGCGCGGCGGTGCCGACCAAGTCCACATCGGACTGATCCGTATCCTGTGGGTGACGCTGCTGGGCCGGCCTGCACGATGTTCCTTGCCTACGCGACGTGGTTGTCACGGGTCACGTCGGCGTGCGAATGGTCGCCGTCATCAACGGCGTGCCCCCGTCTCCGGGTCTAAAACAGCAGCTCACGTCACCCTGAGGTTTCGCAGTTTTGTGGCTCTATTTGTGGCTCTACTGACGTGTCCGTGGGTGGTGTCAGCTGCTGGTTTGGCCCTGGAGATGGGGCACGCCGTTGCTGTGTCTAGGTTTCTGGCTTGTGAA
>NZ_JBSFLZ010000307.1:0-1894 GCF_053599315.1 Saccharopolyspora sp. NPDC000995 | reverse complement strand
ACCATCGCAGCACCAAAACGGCCTGCTTGTAGGTCCCCATCGCACGCCGTCCCTTGCGGGTACCCCGCCGGAGACGCTCGGCGTGCAGCAGTCCGGACAGGAACAACACGCTGTCCCCGGATACGTCCAGAACAGCGGTATATGTGACACTCATAGACACGCGGGGTCCCTTTGAAGTTGATCTGTGAGAAGACCACTTCGTAGCAGGGATCCCGCGTCTTCACGCGCATCCCCGCTCGGCGCGCCCCAAGATCACACAGCGTCGCGAACTGTTACTCGGAGCGGCTCATTTGGCCATGCATCCGCCGTCGACGACGAGCGCTTGGCCGGTCATACAGTCGGACGCTCGTGAAACGAATTCGTCCACAGGTCTTGACGATAGCTCCTCACCGTCCGTGGAACGGTTTTGAAACTCAGTGACTACCGCGCTTGAGTCCAGGCTGGTGAGGAAAGCCTCAGTGATCGGTGAGAGTCGCTTGTCAGCTCGCGTCAAGATTCCGACGAGAGGCGTCGGAGTCGGAGGGAGCGCCACTGCACGGGTCCGTGCAGGAATACCGAACCTATCAAGCCACGTGTGCGCGACGATACCTGACCACCCATGCGCAACGTGAGCGTACAAAGCAGGGATTGAGTCGACTTCAATGTCCGGCTCAAGCCGAGCACCTTCGGCCATTGCAGCTGCCTCTAAAATCTTCCGGTTGCGCATCAGCCGTACCAAGGCGCACAGGGGCCGCGCGACTGCTTCCGCCCAGGTAATTTCGTCTCCAGGCGGGGCTAGGTCCACAGGAGTAAGTAGGACGTAACGCTCTCGATAGAGCTCGATCGCCCGAGTCCCTGCGGGCGGTTCAGAATCCAGATAGGTTAGACCGGCGTCGAGAGCGAAGTCCTCCAACCGTTGGACGATCTCAGTCGATGGCAGTTCCTCGACCCGGGCGTGAGCCAATGGATAGTGCGCACAAAAACGATCAGTGAGAGCGCTGACAACCGGCATAGCTGTCGGAATCGAACCTAGGCGTAGAGTCGCCGTCAGTCCCTCTTTCATCCGCTGGAGATCATCATTTAATCCATCGCGTTCGGCGAGAATCCGGTGCGCCCAGCCTAGAACCCGCCGCCCTTCCTCGGTTAGCCCCGCGAAGCGCCGTTGCCGGCTATGGCGCACGAGAGTCACACCCAGCTCCTGCTCAAGCTTACGGAGTCCAACCGATAGGGCGGGCTGACTAGAGTGGCACGCCTGTGCCGCCCGCCCGAAGTGCTCCTCCCGAGCGAGGGCTACAAAATATTCCAACTGACGGATTACAATATCCCCAACCATAGCAGCTAAGGCTATCCGATGTCACGTCACTCGAGGTAATTCAGAATACTTATGACGCTCATAATGAAGTATTGAATTGGTCTCAGGGAGGTTCACGGTCTTGCACCGAGTCCGGCAGCGCTGGATCGCAGCAGCGCCTCGGCGTGATCGGCATGGCGGTCCTCCCAACTGGCCGGGAGGGAACAGGCGCCAGTTCACCGTCTGGGTTCTGGTGCTCCGTGCCTCCTCCCACTGTCGAATGTGCGGTTCCCATCCTGCCAACGCGATGGACCGCCGCTGCGCGGTTCCCTCGGATGGTCAGGCGATTTCGGTCACGACCCAGACGAATCCGGTGTAGACGTTCATGGAATGCCCACGCAGGAACCCGACCAGCGTCATGCCCTGCTCCTCGGCGAGGTCCACGGCCAGCGAGGACGGCGCCGACACCGCCGAGAGCATCGGCAGCCCAGCCGAGGACCTGTTCGCGATGCTGATCCTCTCCTTCTACGAGCCTTATTCACGAGCATTACCAGCCGAGTCGATAGAATTCGAGCGCCGTGATGATGCGGACAATTCCGGGGAGTTCGGCGAGGCGCCCTCGAT
>NZ_JBSFLZ010000306.1:0-1898 GCF_053599315.1 Saccharopolyspora sp. NPDC000995 | reverse complement strand
TGTTGCGTCCTGGAAGCTGGACCAGGCCAGCGGGTGAGAGTCCCGTCCGGGTAGGCACCGGAGCGCCCGGTAGCAGGCCCCAGTCTGTCGGGGAGACCTGGCAGGCCGAGCGGGGTGTCGAAAGCCTCTTTGGAGGGAGCAAGCACGCGGGCCGTAGCGTCAAGCGAACTCTGCAGCCTCGTCAGATTCACAACGGGAGAGCCGAGCCGCTCATGTCACGGCGAAGGCCATGTCTGGTGAGCCCTGTTCCGGGGTCAGCTCGCTGGGTCTCTCCGGGGTACGGGAGATGGCACGTGTGCACGGTCTGGTCCGGAACAGGAGAGACCCGTCTGCCCGGCCTGCGTCGGGCAAAGACCGGACGTATAAGCCGATGGTGAAATCGTCCGGAGGGCAGCGGGAGTCCGAGAGGGTCGTAGTACCGCAGATCGGCGTGCAACATAACGCGCTGGGAGGGAAGGGCCCTCACTTTGATCACGCTGGCGGAGAAGGTAAGCGTCAGGGCATGACCGGGTCTGCCCGGTCCAATCACCCCGGCGAGCCGTCGCTCGTTGTAGCCGGTGGGCGGCTTGTGCCGTCGCCGGGGAAGGTGCGAGAACTTCAACGCAAGCTATGGGCTGCGGCCAAGCAGTCTTCGGGTCGGCGTTTCCACGCCCTGTATGACCGTATCCACCGGGGTGACGTCCTGTGGGAGGCGTGGGAGCGGGTGCGTGCGAACAAGGGCGCGGCCGGGGTGGATCGCATCACTCTGGACGCGGTGGAGGAGTTTGGCGTGGACCGCATGTTGCGTGAGTTGCGCGAGGACCTCCGGGCGGGTCGGTATCGCCCGTCGCTGGTGCGGCGGGTGGACATTCCGAAACCACAGGGCGGTGTGCGGCCGTTGGGTATTCCGACGGTGCGTGACAGGGTGGCCCAGCAGGCGGCCAAGATTGTGCTGGAACCGGTGTTCGAGGCGGATTTCTTGCCGTGTTCGTATGGGTTTCGGCCGAAACGGTCGGCGACGCAGGCGATGGAACGGCTGCGGGTGGGGTTCATCGAGGGTGTCACGCATGTCGTGGAGTTCGATATCCGCAATTTCTTCGGCGAGATCGATCATGAGCGGTTGCTCGAACTGGTTGGCCGGAGGGTGTCGGATCGTCGGGTGCTCAAGTTGCTGCGGTTGTGGCTGCAGGCGGGAGTGATGGCCGACGGGGTGGTGACGCGGACGGTCGCGGGCACGCCTCAGGGCGGGGTGATTTCCCCGTTGCTGGCCAACGTTTTCCTGCACGTCTTGGACACCGAGCTGACTGCCCGTGGAGTGGGTGAGCTGGTGCGCTATGCCGATGACGGTGTGGTGCTCTGCCGTGGTGAGCGGCAGGCCAGGGCGGCTCTGGGCGCGGTGAGCGAGATCCTCACCGGTCTTGGGCTGGAGCTGCACCCGGACAAAACGAGAGTGGTTGACTTGCGGGAAGGCCGGGAAGGCATGGATTTCCTCGGATGTCACTTTCGGGCTCGCATGTCGGGGCGGTTGTGGGAACAGAAGCGGATTGTGCGCTACTACCTGCAGCGGTGGCCCAGTCAGGCGGCGATGAAGCGGCTGCGGGGCAAGATCCGGGACCGGACCGGTCGCAACCGCGTGGGAGTGCGGGACATTCGGCTTCTCATTGAGGAGTTGAACCCACTGTTACGTGGGTGGGGCAACTACTTTCGGACCGGGAACGCCGCTGCCAAGTTCAAGCAGATCGACAGGTATGTGGTCTGGCGTCTACACCGGTTGATGGTGAAGAAACGCGGCCGCAACCTGCGTGCTGGGCAAGCTCAGCGCTGGGACCAGGAGTGGTTCAACGGACATGGCTTGCATCAGCTTCGTGGCACTATCCGTTATCCGAAGGCGGCGTAACCATGTCAAGAAGATCATCGGT
>NZ_JBSFLZ010000305.1:0-1932 GCF_053599315.1 Saccharopolyspora sp. NPDC000995 | reverse complement strand
ACACATGATTAACAGGCGGCTGCCCTACATCGAATGCAGCCCCCAACCACACGTTCCCGCAGGTCAAAAACCAAATGGCTGCTGCCGTACTAGGCAACCCCGATACGACGTGGCACTATCTCGCAGGTGACCAGCAGTCCCGTTGCGGCGCAGCGCCTGCGCGACCTTGCGCTGCTGCGCCGCGTCCGCGATCGCATCGACCGGGAGTACGCGCAGCCGCTGGACGTCGAGGCGCTCGCCCGCGGCGTGCACATGTCGGCCGGGCACCTCAGCCGCGAGTTCCGGCGCGCTTACGGAGAGTCGCCGTACTCCTACCTGATGACGCGGCGCATCGAGCGCGCGATGACGCTGCTGCGTCGCGGCGACCTCAGCGTCACCGAGGTCTGCTTCACGGTCGGCTGCTCGTCGCTTGGCACCTTCAGTACCCGCTTCACCGAGCTGGTCGGCGTGCCGCCAAGCGTCTACCGGAGCCAGGAGGCGCGCGCGACGGTGGGGATGCCGGCATGCGTGGCGAAGCAGGTGACCAGACCGATCAGGAATCGAGAAGCGCCGAACTCGAGCCGCACCTAGCGTGACTGCCATGGACATCACCATCCACAACGCGTTCCTTCCGCACGACGACCCGGCCGCATCGCTGGCCTTCTACCGCGACATACTCGGCTTCGAGGTCCGCAACGACGTCGGGTACAACGGGATGCACTGGATCACGGTCGGCCCTCCCGGACAGCCCGGCACGTCCATCGTCCTGTACCCGCCGGCGGCCAACCCCGGCATCACCGACGACGAGCGCCGCACCATCGCCGAGATGATGGCCAAGGGCACCTTCGCCATCATCACCCTGGCCAGCACCGACCTCGATGGCACATTCGAGCGGCTGCAGGCCAGCGACGTCGAGGTCGTCCAGGAGCCGACCGAGCAGCCCTACGGCGTTCGCGACTGCGCCGTCCGCGATCCTGCGGGAAACCTGATCCGCATCAACGAGCTCCGCTGAGCTCGCAGGAAGGCTGACAGCTGGGACGAGGTAGTCGCGGGCGCATCTTGACGAGCGCGCCCGCGGTGCTCCTCATCCCCGCCGCCTACCGGCCATTGCTGGCCTATCGGGTGTTCCGCCAGCTCGTCCTCGGCTTCGCGGTCTCGTACCACGGGGGCGGGATGAGCTTCGTCGCGGTGCGTGGCTCGCCATCTAGCTCTCGCGGAAGGCGACCGCGGGGCTGAGTGTGGGTCGGTGGTGAGCGACGCTCGGCGCGGCACCGGGCGCTCGGTGCCGTAGCGGGCGTCCTGCTTCTGGCGAGGTGTGGGAACCAGTGAGTGCGTGCGCCCGGCCCTCCCTCCAGCGCCCACCGGTACCGGGCGTCGCGTGCGACTGCGGGGATGCCTGCGTCGCGACCAGACCGGTCAGGAATCGAGAAGCGTCGATACCCGAGCCGCACATAGCGTGACTGCCGTGGACATCGTGAACGGCCAGCGGCGAAATCGCCGTCCGAGGCGAACGAGTTGCGGCGCTGCTGCTGTCGATCGCCCCCACCAAACGTCCACAAGCAACCGAACGTCCCCACCTCGGCAGGTCGCCGGCGTTCGGGGCCGCCCGTCTTCAGAGGAGTTACCGATGAACTTGAACAAGTGGATTCGGCAGAGCCACCGCTGGCTGGCCATCGCCTTCACGGCGACCGTGATCGTCACCACCGTCGCCTTGGCACAGGAAGAGCCCGTCATCTGGGTGTCCTACGTGCCGCTGCTCCCGCTCGCCTTGCTCCTGTTCACCGGCATGTACTTGTTCGTGCTGCCCTACACCGCCAGGCGCGGCCGAGAGCGAAGCACCGCTCGCGCGAAATGATTCGGGTGTGGCTCTTTTGGAGTGAGGTTTAGGCGGCGGTGTGGAGGGTGTGGGTGGGGTGGTTGCGGTGTTGTTCTCGGGACAGGTGGTAGGTCCAG
>NZ_JBSFLZ010000304.1:0-1932 GCF_053599315.1 Saccharopolyspora sp. NPDC000995 | reverse complement strand
CTGGTCCGTGCCGGGCACACCGAGGCCACTGTCGATCTGCTGCGGTGTGCCGGTCGCCGGCCGGTCGGGGTCATCAGTGAGCTCATCGGTGACGACGGCGAGATGCTGCGTGGTGCGGCGCTGAGGGCGTTCGCGCAGGACCACGACCTGCCGGTGCTCGCGATCGCCGACCTGATCCGCTACCGGCGCGCCACGGAAGAGCTCGTCGAGCCCGTGGCGCGCTCGAGGATGCCGACCGTTTTCGGTGACTTCGAGGCGATCGCGTACCGGTGGCATGTCGACGGTGCCGAGCACCTGGCTCTGGTCATGGGCGACATCGCAGCGGCCACGCGCTGCGAGCGGGGCGTCCTGGCCCGCGTGCACAGCGAGTGCCTCACCGGCGACATCCTGGGCTCGTTGCGCTGTGACTGCGGAACACAGCTCGAGCAAGCGATGCGCGCGGTGGCTGAGGAGGGCTGTGGTGTCATCGTCTACCTGCGCGGACACGAAGGGCGCGGTATCGGACTGGCTCACAAGATCCGCGCCTACGCCTTGCAGGACAGCGGTCTGGACACCGTCGAGGCGAACACCGCGCAGGGGCTTCCCGTCGATTCCCGCAGTTATAGTGCCGGGGCCCAGATCCTCGCTCACCTGGGAGTCCGCAGACTACGCCTGATCACCAACAACCCCGCGAAGTACGACGATCTGGACGGGGACCCGCTCGAGATCGTGCAACGGGTCGCGCTGCCGGCCGTCGAGACCCCGCACAACCTGCGGTACCTGCGCACCAAACGAGACCGCATGGGCCATGCGATCGCGTCCCCGGCCACGACGGCCCGGCCATCGCCGGCTAGGACGGCCGGGCCATCGCCGGCTAGGACGGCCGGGCCATCGCCGGCTAGGACGGCCGGGTCATCGCCGACTAGTAGGACGGCCGGGCCGGAGACCGGCCCGGCCCAGCGGTCAGCCGGGTAACGGCTTCGATGCGGTCTTGGGCAGCCGCACCACGGTGATCACGCCGACCAGTGCCACCGCGACGATCCAGTAGACGGGACTGGTCCTGCTTCCGGTTCCCGCCACGAGGGCCGCGGCGACCAGCGGCGTGATACCGCCGATGATCGCACCGATGTTGTACCCGAGCGCGATACCCGAGTAGCGCACGTTCGCCGGGAACATCTCGGTGGCCAGCGGCCACGCCGGAACCTGCGCCCAGCCGCTGAAAAACAGGCAGACCAGGTAGACGACCCCGACCACCCAGAGACTGGTCGTGGCGATGAGCACCGCGAACACCGGCCAGGCGATGACGGCGTAGGCGAGGTAGGAGGCCAGCAGGATCGGCTTGCGGTCGAATCGATCGGTCAACCTGCCCGCCCAGGGATAGGTCATGGTGGCCACTGCGATGGACAGCGCCGACGTCCACGCGACACCGGTCGCGGAAAACCCTTCCTGCTGCAGGAAGATCGCGAAGTAGGCGACACCGAAGTAGCCCGTGCCGTTAAAGGCGATGGCCAGGCCCGCGACACGGGCCACTGCCAGCGGATGGCTCCGCAACGCCGCCAGCATCGGGCCACGCACGATCGCGGCCGTCTCCTTCAGCTCCTGGAACTGGGGCGACTCCTCCACCCGCAGGCGAGCCCACAGACACACCACCGTCAGCAGCAGCGAAAGCAGGAACGGAAGCCGCCAGCCCCACACCGCCATCTGCTCGGCCGGGACAAGCAACCGCACCACCCCGACCACAGCCGCCGCCGCCGCGAACCCGAGCGTGGACCCGATGGAGATCGTCGACCCGTAGTAACCCCGCTTACCCGGCGGAGCCAGCTCGGCGATGTAGGTCGCCGCACCACCGATCTCACCGCCGGCCGCGAGTCCCTGAGCCAGCCGCGCGAGGATGATGGCGACCGTCGCGGCCACTCCGACCTGCCCGTAGGTCGGCAGCAGACCGATCACACC
>NZ_JBSFLZ010000303.1:0-1935 GCF_053599315.1 Saccharopolyspora sp. NPDC000995 | reverse complement strand
CCGAGGTGGTGCCGATGGTTCTCGACGGGGACGGGCTTGCGCTGGACGTGGGTCGGGCGAAGCGGACCAACGCCGACGCACCTGCGCGCGGCGTCCTTGCAGCGGGACGAGGTGTGTGCCTCCCGGAGTGTGACCGGCCACCGGGAACACCGGAAGCGCACCATGTCGAGCACCGGGCCGACGGTGGAACAACCGAGCTGACCAACATGGTCATCCTCTGCGGCCACCACCACCGCACCCTCTACAACCAGCGATGGGAATCACCATGCGTGGTGGGCGACCCGCGTTCATCCCACCAACCACAATCGACCCCAGGCGAACACCACGACCAGGCGGCAGAGCGCTATCCACCCAACACCGCGCATACCTCCGGGACCTCATCCCCACACCAATGCAACCGACGAGCGAACCATGACGCCCAGATTGGCGTGGTGGGGCTCCGGTACGCCCCCATGATCAGCGGCCGATCGTTCGGCGCGGTCGCCGTAGCGACTGTCAGCGGCGGGCTCCGGGACGCCCGGAGGGCCGCTGTTGCGGGCGCGACCCCCCTCCGGTGGGGTTGCGACGCGGCTGGTTCACGGCACGGGTCGCCCCGTTTCGGGCGCCACCGTCGCGCGGGGCCGCCGCACGTTCCGGCGCAGCCGGGCGGCGGGTGGGTTCGCGACGCGGCGGCTCCCGGCGGAGCGGCTCGCGGCGGGGCGGCAGACGGCGCTGCGACGACTTTCGGCGGTTGTTCACCCACATGTCGAAAATCACGATCGCCAGCGCAAGGATCAGCAGCAGCAGCCCTAGGAGCGGCACGCCCATCAACACGGTCGCCAAAGCTAGGAGCAGCATCGGCACCACTGGGATCCAGCAGAAGGGATCGATCCTGCTCACGCCCCCGGAGAAGCCGCTGCGGTCCCCATCACGTGCCATCGAGACTCTCGCTTCCACTCTGCGCCCCGGCCGAGGAAGTCTACCGGAGACGCTCGAGCACCGACCGTGACGCCATCGACTGCGCGCCCCCGCAGCAATACCGTGCTGTCATGGGCGAAGAGATCAGCAGGTTCGGATCGGTTCAGCTGGCGGAGTTCCCGAGGATCTCCGGGACCGGATCGGCGCCATCGCGGAGAAATCCGGGTTCGTGCCCAACGTGTTCCTAGCGCTCGGCCACCGGCCCGCCGAACTGCGCGCGTTCTGCGACTACCACGACGCGCTGATGGAACGGGAATCCGGCCTGTCGAAGGCCGAACGGGAGCTCGAGGTCGTCGCCACCTCGGCCGCCAACAACTGCACATACTGTATCGTCGCGCACGGCGCGTTCCTGCGGATCCTGGCCAAGGACGACCAGCTCGCGGACCTGGTGGCCGCCAACCCGTGGGGTGCGCCGCTGGGCGCACGGCAGCGAGCCATCGCGGACCTGGCGCTTTCGTTGGCCCAGGACTCGGCTCGCTTCGGCGAACGCGAACTGGCCGCAGCCTGCGACGCGGGGCTGTCCAACGACGAGATCTGGGACGGCGGAGCGATCACCGCGTTCTTCGCCATGTCCAACCGGCTAGCGCACCTGATGACCCTACGCCCGAACGACGAGTTCTTCGGTGATGGGGCGCGTCCCGCGGGAGAAGTGATCCCGGTCGTCCCCGGGTCATCGAGTGCACCAGCCCCGCATCCTCTGCCCAGGCCACCCGCTGCGTATTTGCCCCGCCGCACAGTCTTTATGCCTAAATATACGAGCAGATTGCAAGTGGCAAATGCCACAAGATCCTTGAGTCTGCACGGCATTTCGAATTCAAATGGCGGAGATCGTTTCATCACGAATAGAGCCCGGCTGGGTACCCGGGAGTAATCATCGCACCTCGAGCATTATTCTGGCGGTTTGAATACCGGGCAATAGGGCAACGGCCCCGACCAGTAAGATCGTTTTCCTACCAAAGAACACGACTTACAGGTGGA
>NZ_JBSFLZ010000302.1:0-1958 GCF_053599315.1 Saccharopolyspora sp. NPDC000995 | reverse complement strand
CAAAAAGTTCCTTCGAGAATTCTATGCGTTGGTCTGGGACGAGCTATACGAGCGGGCCGAGGCGCAGTTGGATGAATGGGAAGGGATCGCGGGTCGTGATGCTGTGGGCCGGTTGTTGGCTGATGCGGACGGGATTTTGGGGCCGCTGAGGGTGTCGTGGCGGTTCCGGAATGTGCTGGCGCACTGGTTGGGTGAGCATCCAGGTGACTGGCACGGTGCCCAGGATGTGCGAGCGGAACTGGCCGATTACCTGGCCGGTGACTCTGGCATCGGCGTGGCGGTGAGTGGTCTGACTCTCGACGCGTTCGAGGAAGTGCGAGCGGAAGAGGCGCGTCGGCAGGCAGATCGTGCTGGCAACCAGGCGGAGGCAGCGGCCGTTGCTGTCCCGATGGTGCGCGGGTTCGATGATGATCCAGCGCTGCGCGTTTTTTCTCGCGTTGGTTCGGTACGGCGGAGGTTCGCGGAGGCCGGTAGGGCGTTGCGGCAGGTGGCCGACGAACGAGGTCAAGATGCGGTGGACCGTTTGTACGCTGCCGCGGACGAGGTCTTGGGGTCTCTTAAGGAGTCGCAGCCGTTCCGGGATGTGATGGCGCACGAGTTGATGACGAACCCGCCGGATGATCAGCAGGCGCAGGAGTTGAGGTGGGAACTGGTCTGTTACCTGGCTGGTGACCTCAGCGGCGGTGCGGACACGGGTACTGCCAACAACTTGCTTTCCTCCCTGGTTACCCGGGATCCTGAAGAGATAGTTTCTCGAGCAGTGCAGGGGTATCATCGGCGCGTGGCGGTTGGCAAGGCGCTTAGCGGTTTGCCGGACGACAATGCTGTCAAAAAGGTGCTGCGAAACGAGGCGCATGAGGAAGCGCTTCGCAGGGATTACACCACCACCGCTTTGGGGGCTCGGTACAACAGATCTAGGGATTGGGGTGACAAAGTTCTTGCTGAGGTCAAGAAATCGCTGACCTCAGATTTGCAAGCTTCGGTGGATTCTCTGCGGCAGATTTTGGCAGGAGTGGGGGCACACGCTGACTTGCAGAACGAATATGAGACCAAGATCGGAGTGTGGTTGGATCTTAAAAGGGTGCAGGTCTCAAGGATCCGCCACCGTGTACACGAAGCTGCCGATGCTGTTCGAGAATTGTGGGCCTTGCGGGAGCGGCTCCGGAATGACGCGATACGGGAATTGCGGGCGATTTTCGAGGCAGCAGACGGCGGGTTACGGCAGTGGGGGGCTCTGCATGGTCCAGATTCAGTGGTCCAAGCGTTCCTTGACGTAGACCGGCACTTCGGGCGAATGCAGGATGATCAATTGCGGAGGGCGGTGGTGCATTGGTGGGTGACCTATGGAGCTCAGATAGGGGACGTTCGGGACCGTATAGGGGGTGCGGAGGCGTTTGTACAGAGCCTGCACCGTCTGCAGCTCGCGGCGATGGCGGTGAGTGCGGGCGCGGGGCCGGCCCCAGGTAGGGACGTGCTGTCGCAGTCCACTGGCGATCCGGGGTCGGCGACCGTTGGGGACATGCGGTCGGAGTCCGCTGAGGGCGGGTTGGGTGATGCGGTGACCGGTGATACCGAGAGCGTCTTCAACGAAACGGTACGGGTGGAATTGCTGCGGCGGCTTGATGACTTGACGGGAGCGGAGTCGTCGGAAGGCCCGATGCCCGCTGCGGAGGCGAGTGGCGAGGATGGGTCGTCACGGCGGGGCATCGACCGGTATGGGCGGTCCGGTGATGTGGTGGTTGGTGGTGGGTCGGGGTCTGGCGGATCGGGGGCCGGGGGTTCGGGGGGTGGCACGGGAGAGGGTGGGGTCGGGGCCGAGCCTGGATCGGAGATCTCAGCGGAGGGGGAGTCCGATTCGGATGGAATGGGTTCGGCGGGTTTTGGTGCGGTGGCCGAGCCGGGCGATCGTGCGGAGGAAGCCGGGGAAAGCCGCGCGAATGGTGCGACGAGTTCGACGG
>NZ_JBSFLZ010000301.1:0-1961 GCF_053599315.1 Saccharopolyspora sp. NPDC000995 | reverse complement strand
GACCCCTTCGTTCACCTGCATGTGCACACCGAGTACTCGATGCTCGACGGTGCGGCGAAGGTGGGGGCGTTGTTCGCCGAAGCCGAGCGGTTGGGGATGCCCGCGGTGGGTATGACCGATCACGGCAACATGTTCGGGGCGGATGAGTTCTACCAGGAGGCACGCAGGGCCGGTATCAAGCCGATCATCGGGATCGAGGCGTATCTGGCGCCGACCAGCCGGTTCCACAAGAAGCCGGTGTTCTGGGGTGAGGCGAAGCAGCGTGGGACCGACGAGTTCGGTGAGGGCGGCGACGTCTCGGGTGCGGGTGCTTACACGCACATGACGATGCTGGCGCGCAACGCGACCGGTCTGCGGAATCTGTTCACGTTGTCCAGCCGGGCCAGTTTCGAGGGCTATTACCGCAAGCCGCGGATGGACCGTGAGCTGGTCAGCGAGCTCTCCGAGGGGATCATCGCCACGACCGGCTGCCCGTCGGGTGAGGTGCAGACCCGGTTGCGGTTGCGGCAGTACGACGAGGCGTTGCAGGCGGCGGCGGATTACCGGGACATCTTCGGGGCGGAGAACTTCTTCCTGGAGTTGATGGATCATGGTCTGCCGATCGAGCGGTCGGTGCGCCAGGGTCTCCTGAAGATCGCCAAGGAGTTGGGGCTGAAGCCGCTGGCGACCAACGACAGCCATTACGTCACGGTTGATCAGGCCGAGTCGCATGGGGCGTTGTTGTGTGTGCAGTCGGGTAAGACGCTCAGTGATGAGAGCCGGTTCAAGTTCGATGGTGATGGTTATTACCTGAAGTCCGCGGCGGAGATGCGGGAGTACTGGGATCAGGAGGTGCCGGGCGCGGCGGACAGCACGCTGCTGGTCGCGGAGATGGTCGAGTCCTACGAGGACGTGTGGTCGTTTCAGGACCGGATGCCGCGCGTGACCGATGGCAGTGGCCGCAGCGAGCGTGAGTTGCTGGAGGCCGAGGTCCAGCAGTACCTGCCGACGCGTTATCCGGACGGGCCGACCGAGGAGTGCCTGGAGCGGATCAAGGTCGAGTTGGATGTGCTGGACACCAAGGGGTATTGCGCGTACTTCCTGGTGGTGGGCGACCTCACCCGGTGGGCGAAGTCGCAGGGCATCCACGTGGGGCCGGGTCGTGGTTCGGCGGCGGGTTCGCTGCTGGCCTACATCCTGCACATCACCAACCTGGACCCGCTGGAGCACGGGCTGATCTTCGAGCGGTTTTTGAACCCGGAGCGTGACTCGCCGCCGGATATCGACCTCGACTTCGACGACCGCCGCCGTGATGAGGTCTTGCAGTACGCGATCAACAAGTACGGCCGGGACAAGGTCGCGCAGGTCATCACCTTCGGCAAGATCAAGACGAAGGCGGCGATCAAGGACTCCGCGCGGGTGCATCACGGACAGCCGGGGTTCGCCATCGCGGACAAGATCTCCAAGGCGTTGCCGCCGCCGATCGCGGCCAAGGACATCCCGTTGTCGGGGATCGTGGATCCGCAGCACGAGCGGTATGCCGAGGCCGCCGAGGTCCGCAGCCTGATCGAGACGGATCCGGCGGTGTCGCAGATCTTCGACACCGCGCGTGGTCTGGAGGGGCTGATCCGCAATGCCGGTGTGCACGCGTGTGCGGTGATCCTGTCCTCGCAGCCGTTGCTGGGCACGGTGCCGTTGTGGGCGCGGGATGACGGGTCGATCATCACTGGCTGGGACTACCCGTCCTGCGAGGCCATCGGCCTGCTGAAGATGGACTTCCTGGGGCTGTCCAACCTCACCATCCTCGGTGATGCGCTGGCGATGGTGAAGGAGAACCACGACCGCGACATCGACCTGTCCCACCTGGCGCTGGACGACAAGACCACCTACGAGATGCTCGCCCGAGGGGAGAGCCTGGGCGTGTTCCAGTTCGAAGGTGGTGGCATGCGGGAGCTGCTCAAACGCCTGCAGCCCACCGAGTT
>NZ_JBSFLZ010000300.1:0-1964 GCF_053599315.1 Saccharopolyspora sp. NPDC000995 | reverse complement strand
CGGTCGGGTCGTTCTGCTGGACCCGCAGAAGGGGAAGGAAGCCGAGGACGCCGATGTCCTGACTGCGACCGGCATGTGGGTGATCCCGATACCGGAGGCGGCACCGGGGGCGGGGGTTAAGGGGGAGGTGGTGTTGCCGCCCAGTGGTTCCCGGTGGCGGGGCCAGGACGGGGAGTCCAGGCTGCCGCCGACTGTGGTGACGGGTCCGAAGCGTCGGGGTGGTGTGCCCGGGCCGGCGGCGGGGAAAGCCGGCGCGAAGGACACGAAGAGGACGCGGGGAAAGGCGGACCAGGATTCACGGGAGGAGGCGGGCGAGAGTTCGCGGGGGGTTAAGCGGCGGAAGGTGGACACAGCCGCTGCGGCTGGGGCTGTGTCCGGGAGTCCGGGTGACGGTGAGAGGGGGGAGCTCACGCCGACGGATCAGGCAGCACAGCAGGACCCGAGCGAGGAGCGGAAACGGAAACAGAAGGAACAGAACGCGAAGAATTACCAGAAAAGAAAGGCTGCTGCCGCCCGTGTTGCGGAGTTGGAGGCGTTGCAGAAGCAGGGGCCGCTGACTGAGGAGCAGAAGGCGGAGCTCACGGCACTCCAGCCGAAGGCACAGACGTGGCAGAAACAGAAGGACTCTGTCGCGAAGTGTAAACGGGCGGGAAAGGCTGCTGCGGCCCGTGTTGCGGAGTTGGAGGGGTTGCAGGAGCGGGGGCAGTTGACTGGCGAGCAGAAGGAGGAGCTGGCGGAGCTTCAGCCGAAGGTGGCGCAGCAGAAGCAGAAACGGAAGGACTCTGTCGCGAAGTATAAACGGGCGGGAAAGGCTGCTGCCGCCCGTGTTGCGGAGTTGGAGGGGTTGCAGGAGCAGGGGCCGCTGACTGAGGAGCAGGTGGCGGAGCTGGCGGCGCTCCGGCCGAAGGCGCAGCAGAAGCAGAAAAAGAAGGACTCCGCCGCGAAGTATCGCCGGGCGGTAAAGGCTGCTGCCGCCCGTGTTGCGGAGTTGGAGGCGTTGCAGAAGCAGGGGCCGCTGACTGACGAGCAGCAGGCGGAGCTGGCGAAGCTCCAGCCGAAGGCACAGAAGTGGCAGAAACACAAGGAATGGTTCGCGGAACGGTACCGGGCGGGAAAGGCTGCTGCCGCCCGTGTTGCGGAGTTGGAGGCGTTGCAGAAGCAGGGGCCGCTGACTGACGAGCAGCAGGCGGAGCTGGCGAAGCTCCAGCCGAAGGTGGCGCAGCAGAAGCAGAAACAGAAGGACTCCGCCGCGAAGTATTACTGGGCGGTAAAGGTTGCTGCCGCCCGTGTTGCGGTGTTGGAGGGGTTGCAGGAGCGGGGGCCGCTGACCGAGGGGCAGGAGGCGGAGCTGGCGGAGCTCCAGCCGAAGGCACAAACGTGGCAGAAAATGAAGGAAAGGTTGCTCCGGTTGAAGGCGGGGCGGGGACGGAAGAAGGCCGGGGAGGTGATGGAGACCGGGGTGGGTGGGCCCGCGGTGGTCGGTCGGGGTACGGGGCCGGAAGGGGTACCGGGGTGGACTGGGACGGATCAGGACGGCCGGGACGCGTGGTCGGCTGACGCCGATCTGGATGCGTGGCTTGCTCGGGCCGTGGCGGATGTAGACGGGGTGCCAGTCCCGCAGGATGCGGCGGATGCCGGGGTGCTGCTGAGCGAGGGCGCTTACGAGGAGTTTCTCGCAACCGAGTTGCTCGCGTTCCTGGGACAGGATGCCGACAACGATAGTGCGGGCGCCGGCGATGCCGCGCCGGTGGCCGACGACGATGATCTCGCTGCGTTCCTTGATGAGTACGGGGGCGATCCCCTCGGGTTGTTCGGGGTTGGGGCCGACGGGCTGGATTTCGGTGAGCCGGTTGTGGATGAGGATGTGTTGCCGCGGCGTGTGGAGGGCGGGGGGTTGGTGGCGGGCGCTGAGGTGTTGCGGGTTTCAGATCCGGTAGCGGGAAATGGTTCGGTGGGGTCTGGGT
>NZ_JBSFLZ010000299.1:0-1983 GCF_053599315.1 Saccharopolyspora sp. NPDC000995 | reverse complement strand
CACCACCTCAGCGAATTCCTCAGGCGCCGCCAGCCGGCCATCCGGCAACACCGCCCACCCACCCGGCACCACATGCACACCCACGACCTGGATATGCGGCAGGTCAGGCACCAGTCCCCGGGCCCGGTCAATCACCTCTCCCGGATCAGCAAACCCCCCGAACAGCAACGGCTCCGCCCGCGCCACACCAGCCACCCGCGCCCGCGACTTAACCGGCCACGGCCTACCCCCCTCCGCAGACACGGAAATCGCCTTGCCTCGGCCGTCCTCCCAGCGCATAACCGGCACCCCGGCATCCCGCACGGTGCCCACCGCGACATCGTGTGTGGTTGTTGCCGCGGGCTGTGCGTCCCGAGCCACCGACCTCGTGTGCTCAACCGGTATCGCATCCGAAGCCACCGTCGTCTCAGCAAAGACCGGAACAGCTGCCGAGGAGTCCGCCCGGCCGACCAGACCCCTGCGTCCCCCAGTTGGCACCGAACCACCGGATCCGGCCACCGGCCTGGGACGAGAACCATCGGCGGCGAATACTGTCCAACGCGGGCCTCGCCCGTCCTGCCTCGGCGTCCACGCGACAACATCCCGCCCCACATCTCGCGCCAGAGCCGTTCCCCGCCCCTGCGACACCGTCACAGCCTTATCCGGATCGCCTTGGGACACCAGCACCACGGGGCCGCCAGTGGAATCCGCAACAACGCCCCGCACGAACTCCGCCAACCTGCCACCGGAGACTACATCCGCGGGCACCGGCACGCGGACCATGTGCGCTGGCAGGTCCGCAACTGGTGGCGTCGCCGGGTTCTGTTGCGGATACGGGGCCGCCTGCGATACCTCCGCCGGCAACGCTGCCGAATCCCCCGACACCGCAGGAGCATCCAGGCGATACGAATCCCCAATCTCCGCAACCGAATCCACACCGGAAGACCCACTCTGGCCGATCCAGTTATCCACCGAGGACTTATGCCCCGGGGGCACAGCGCCACCGTCCGGGTCCGCGACCGACCCAGACGCAGACGCAGACGCAGACGCAGACGCAGACCCAGACCCAGACCCAGACCCAGACCCAGACCCAGACCCAGACCCAGACCCAGACCCAGACCCAGACGTTATGGTCTTCGGTAGCGTGGCATCCCAAGGCAAGTCAGCAGCATGCGAGGTGACCGCCGGTGACTTCTCCGCCGCTGCATCTCGCTCCTGCGGTGAAACCACCTCCAACGGCCGGTCCCCTGGCGCTGTCTGCCCCGCTGCATCAGATGACACGACCCAATCTTCGCCAGGCAACCAGCGGTAGTCCGGAGGCGGTGTTACCGGCCTGTCCGGACCGGAACCCGCTGCCCCATCTGAATATGCCGGTGGTGGTGTGCCCGGCCGGTGCTGCCCGAAACCTGGCACGGCCGGAGCATCACTGGTTGTGTCTCCGTACTTGCCGACCGCAACACCGGGGGCCGGACCGGGGCCGGGCACCACCAGGTCATCACCAGAAGGCGCCGGCACCCCAGCCGAATCCACCGGACCGACCGGACCGAGCTGAAAAACAGAGTCCACATCGGACATCTTCGAGGCACCGGCAGGGGTTAATGTGTTGTCCTTGCCCGGGGAGCCAGGGGTATCCCCTGTCTGCGACCCAGGCCCTGCCCCCAGCAGCGGGGTTTTCTCCTCGTCGAGCCCGCCGCCGTCGGTGGTGGTGTCTGGATGTCGGCTGGTGTCGTCGAGGTAGGGGCTTGGGCCTTGCGGGTGCAGTTTGCCCCGCCACGCCAAGCCCGCCAGATTGCCCACACCGCTGGACACCGACTCGGACACGCCCGCCGTCAGCGAGAACGGGTTCCAGGTCACGTCCTGGCCCGTGGCCGCCTGATACCCGACCTCGCCGAACAACTCGCCCAGGCCGTCGGACAGCGCCTCCCCGATCCCGCTGCCGAACCGCGCCGACCACATGCCCCGCACCGACATTCCCGCATACACATCCAGGTGCTCCCCCACCAC
>NZ_JBSFLZ010000298.1:0-1988 GCF_053599315.1 Saccharopolyspora sp. NPDC000995 | reverse complement strand
CCTGCTCCAACGACTCCCGCAACTGCGCAACCCGCCCCCCATCACCAGCCACACCCCCCACCCCCTCCTCCACAACCTCCCCCAACTCATCCACCAACTCCGCCTGCATAGCCGCATCCGACTCCCACGACGCCTCCAACCCCGCCTGCCGATCCTCGTCCAAACCGGACAGCGATGCCGCTGCCTGCCCCTCTCCCCCTGAATCCGCCATCACCTCATCAACCCACACACCAAAATCAACACCCCCATCCGACCACGTGTCCAGTTCAGCCGCACCCCGCTTCGCCGCATTCACATCCCACGACACATCTGAATCCGCCAACTCCCGATCAAGCAGCGCACCGAGATCGACGCTCCCATCCGACCACGCATCCCGTTCAATCTGTACGCCACGATCAGCCCCACCCTGCTCCGATTCCCCGCTCGGCTCCATCGCATCCTGCTGCTCGTCCTGCTGCCCACCTGCCTCCACGCCCGCAATCGGCCCCGACCCAGCCTGCCCCCGGGCCTCCATCGACTCCAGCGCCGCATTTTTTTCCTTCAGCCTTTCCCGCATCTCCGCCAGCTTCTCCGCAGAACCAGCCGAATCCTCCACCTTGTCCCGCAACGCACTCAGCTTCTCCTCATTGGCGGCACTCTCTGGCAATGCCTCCAACGCCTCGATTTTCGCAACGTCTTTCTTCCGTCTCGACACTTGGGCGTTCAGCCGATTTTCCTCCTTTGCGTCCTTTTCTATTTCCAGCCGCAAATCGAGCTCGTCCTTCTCCTCCCCAGTCAGCCGCCCCTGCTCCTCCAACTTCTTCAACTCCGCAACCCGGTCGGCGGCGGCGTCCTTTTTCGCCCGCCTGTTCGCGTTAGCTTTCTTCCGTTGCTCCACCTTCGACTCGAGCTTCGCCACGGCCTTCTTCTGCTTCTCACCCAGCTGCTCTTGCCCCTTCAACTTCGCGACCAGGTCAGCGACGCCCTTCCTCGCCTCGCGGAACGTCTGATTATTTTTCTGGGCTTGCTTCTTCTGTGCTTCTCTACCTTCGGCTGGAGCTTCGCCAGCTCCCCCGCCTCCCCCGTCCCGCCCCTTCAACTCCGATACCCGGTCGATGTTCTGCCTCTGTTTCGGCCCCGTCGCCCGCGCGTCCTCTGCTGCCTGATTCGCCAGCGCGGGCCCCTGCATCGACTTCAGCTCCGCCCTATTTTTATTCAGCCTTTCCCTCGTCGCCTTCAACTGCTCCGCAGAGCCAGCCGACTCAGCCACCTTGTCCCGCAACGCACGCAGCTGGTCCTTGACCTCGGCGCTCTGCGACAACGCCTCCAAGGCCTCGATCTCCGCATCCTTTTCTTTCAGCCTCGCTACTAGGTTCGCCAGCCGTTTCTCCTCCTTTTTTTCCTTTTCTATTTCCCGATGCAAATTGAGCTTGGTCCGCTGCTCCGAATTCAGCTGTCCCTGCTCCTCCAACTTCTTCAACTTCGCATATTCGTCGGCGGCGGCGTCCTTTTTCGCCCTGTAATAATTGCTGACCTCCGCCCTGTGCTTCTGCTTCTTCTGCTCCACCTTCAGCTTGAGATACTCCAGCCTCTCCGCCTCCGCCTTAGGCAGCTCCTTCCCCTCCTCCTGGAGCAACTGCTCCTTCTTCTTCTGCAAACCCGCAAGCTCTGCGGCTTCGGCCTTGCCCTTCGCCTTCCGTTCCCTTTCCTTCTGCATCCGCGGTTCCACCTTCAGCTTGAGATACTCCAGCCTCTCCGCCTCCGCCTTAGGCAGCTCCTTCCCCTCCTCCTGGAGCAACTGCTCCTTCTTCTTCTGCAAATCCGCAAGCTCTGCGGCTTCGGCCTTCCTCGCCTGGTACTCCCTCGCGTTCTTTGCCTTCTTGTCCTGCTTCTGCCGCTCCACGCTCGGCGCGCGGTCCTGTTGTGCTGCCTGGTCCGTCGGTGTGGTCCCGTCGCCCTCGCCGCCTTGATTCCCGGAGACATCCCCGCCGGAGCCTGCCACTGTCGGT
>NZ_JBSFLZ010000297.1:0-2030 GCF_053599315.1 Saccharopolyspora sp. NPDC000995 | reverse complement strand
CGTTCGACGTCGTTGAGGGTGCTGGTTTTGGTCATCCTGCTTGGGCCTTATTGATCAGGGTGTCGAGTCGGGCGATGAGGCGTTGGTGTCGTTGGGCTTCGGTGATCCAGCCGCGTTGTTCGGCGTCGCGGGCCAGTGCTTCGGCGTCGACGCGCTGGGCGGCCAGGATAGGCAGCGAGCTGGCTTCGGTGTGGAAGCTCGGGCAGTGCTCGCAGATGTTGGCGTAGGCGCAGGCGCCTTGGGCGGGTGCGCGCAGGCAGAACCCGCCGGCAAGACGGGATTTGAGCAGCGGGGTGTTTTTCCAATCGGCTCCGCCCGTGATGTCGGCCAATGACAGGCCGATCCCGCCGGTGGCGGGGGTGAGTGCCTGTTGTTTGGCCAGATCTAGAGCCCGCTCGTATTCGGCGCGGACGGTGGTGTCGAACAACCGCCCGTAGCGCAGGCTCATCTCAGCTGACATATGGCCCAGCAGTGCCATCAGTGCCTGCAGCGAAACACCGGCATTGACCAGGGCGGTGACATAGGTGTGCCGGAGTTGATGCGGGGTGATGTGGTCGAGTCCCGCGGCCTGGGCGGCGCGGTCGAGTTCGTGACGGACCGCGCTTTGGGAGAGTCGTCGACCGTGGTGGGTGAACAGGAACTGGGCCCAGCGCCGGTAGCGGGGGTGCGGCATCGGCCGTCCGTGGGAGCGGATCTCGGTAATGTGATCGATCAGGTCGAGGATGTCGTCATCGATGGGGATCATCCGCTCGGTCTCCAGCTTGCCGAGCGGGATTTTCAGCCAGCTGCCATGGTCGGGGACTTCGTGGACGCAGTCGAGCTCGAGGTCGAGCAGTTCCCCGATCCGCAGCCCGCAGCAGCGTTGCAGACGCAGGGCGGCCGCGGCCAGTTCGTTGCCGGGCCGTTCGGTCAAAATCCCGGTGAGTCGGCAGTCGACGTCGACGGGCAGGTAGCGGGGCAGCGTGTGCGGGAGTTTGGGGACATCGTCGCGGAATATCAGCTTGCGGGGTGGCGCGTCGGGCCAGTCCCATCGGTGATGTCGGTCAGGAATCCCATCAGCGCGAGCACTCGCCGGGATCGGTCCGCGACGGTGATCGGCTGGTCGTTTTTCGGGTTGACCGCATCGACCAGCGAGGTCAGGTAGGGCTCGATGTGCTTGCGGCGATCCAGCTCGGCGATGGAGCCCAGTTCGGGATCAACCTCGGCGAGGAACACCCCGAAGTGTTTGAGGCGGGTCGCGATCGCCGACACCGTTTTGGGTTGGCAGGTTGCCCGTTTGCGTTCCAGATAGGCGATCACTGTCTCGCGGATCGGCGGCTGGAGGTCGGCGAGCCGGTCGGCGAACGGGACCGGCCCACTTGAGCGGGGCAGCTCATCGACGATTCCCAGGTGAAACAACACCCGTTGGGCATTGCTGGCTGCCGCCAGATAGTGCCTGTGGCCCTTGCCAGTTCGCGCTTCCCGCTCCTGGCAGGCAGCCCGGAACTCGTCCAGATCGGCCACGGTGAGCTGATCCAGCCCTCGCCCGGTCTGGATCAGCAGCCGGACGGGAACCTGGGAGCCGGTGGCGAACCGGACCCGTTCGGTGAACCCAAGCTCGGCCGCCGCGGCCATGAACCGATCGAGATCCGGACCTAGCGGTGATTGCTTGATCTCCCGCCAGATGCTGGACAGTTTGCGTTCCAGCAGGTAGTCATAGCCCAATGCCGCTTAGCTTATTTTGATCATGCTGTGCGGGCGAGTTGGAGGGTGGGTGGGCCCTCGTAGCGGGTTGCGGTGTCGGCGGGTTTCTTGACGCGGTAGGCGTTGTGGCGGCCGCGTTTGATCACGCGGGGATAGCTGCGGTGTCGGCGGCGTGGGTTGAGGTTGCGTGTGGCTGTGATGTTGGCGGCGACGGCGACTGAAGATCGTTTTTGCTGGTCAGGGGGAAAAGGCCGCCGGGTCGGTGATCCGGCGGCGGACGATGCGGACGGTGCGGGTGAATTTGACCCGGTCCGGGTCGATGTCGGCTTCGGTGGCTGCGCGGCAGA
>NZ_JBSFLZ010000296.1:0-2053 GCF_053599315.1 Saccharopolyspora sp. NPDC000995 | reverse complement strand
ACTGCGGCACCTGGGCAGGGGTGCCGGGCTGCCCACCGACGTGACGGGTCCCCCACGCCGGGACGGTGCGCCTGGGCCGGCAGCAGCCGAAACCGGCACGAAGGGCACGAAGGGCACGAAGAGGCCCCGGGAGGCTGGCGAGAGTTCTGCCAGGGCGTCCAAGCGACCGACAGTGGCAGGACCCGCTGGGGTTGCTTCCGGGAATCAAGGCGGCGAGGGCGACGGGACCACACCGACGGATCAGGCAGCACAACAGGACCTGCGGTCGGCAACGCAGACACGGAGACAGCAAAAGAACGCGAGGGCGTCCCAGGCGCGGAAGGCCGAAGCCGACGAGCTTGCGGATTTGCAGAGGAAGGAGCAGCTGGCCCTGCAGGAGGGGAAGAAGCTGACTCCGGAGAAGGCGAACAGGCTGGCGCAGCTCAAGCTGAAGGTGGAAAAGCGGAGGCAGCAAGATAGGGAACGGAGGGCGACGAAGTACCAGGCGAGGAGGGCCGAAGCCGACCAGCTTGCGGAGCTGCAGAGCAAGAAACAGTTGGCCCAGGAGGGGGGGAGGGACCTGGCGCCGGAGGAGGCCAAGAAGCTGGCGTGGCTCAAGCCGAGAGTGGCGCAGTGGAAGCAGAACAAGAGGAACGAGAACGCGAGGCAGTCCCAGGCGAGGAAGGCCGAAGCCGACCAGCTTGCGGAGCTGCAGAGCAAGAAACAGTTGGCCCAGGAGGAGGGGAGGGACCTGGCGCCGGAGGAGGCCGAGAAGCTGGCGTGGCTCAAGCCGAGAGTGGAAGAGCAGAAGCAGAAAAAGAGGAACGAGAGCGCGAGGCAGTACCAGGCGAGGAGGGCCGAAGCCGACCAGCTTGCGGAGCTGCAGAGCAAGAAACAGTTGGCCCGGGAGAAGGGGAAGGAGCTGACTCGGGAGGAGGCCGAGAAGCTGGAGTGGCTCGAGTCGAGGCTGGAGCCGCGGAAGCAGAAGCACAGGTCGGCTGACAGAAATTATAAAAGGGCGAGAAAGGACGCCGCCGCCGACGAATTTGCGAAGTTTAAGGAGTTGGAGGTGTTGGAGGAGCGGAGGCAGCTGAATCCGGAGCAGCGGGCCGAGCTCAATTTGCGGCGGAAAATAGAAAAGGACGAAAAGGAGGCAAAGCGGCTGGCGAAGCGAGTATCGAGACTGAAAGAGAAGGATGCGGAGATCGAGGCGTTGGAGGCGTTGTCGCAGAGCGCCGAGGTCGAGGACCAGCTGCATGCGTTGCGGGAGAAGGTGGCTGAGTCGGCTAGCTCTGCGGAGGAGTTGAAGGAGACGAGGGAAAGGCTGAAGAAAAATAGGGCGGCGCTGAAGTCGCTGCAGGCCCGGAAGGAGACTGGGCCCGGGGAGATTGCGGGCGTGGGGGTAAGTGGGCAGCAGAATGAGCAGGATGCAATGGCGTCGAGTGAGGGATCGGAGTCGGCTGGGGCTGATCAGGACGAACAGGACACGTGGTCGGATGGGGGCGTTGATCTTGGTGTGTGGGTTGATGAGGTGATGGCGGATTCAGGGGGAGAGGGGCAGGCTGCGGCATCGCTGTCGGGTTTGGACGAGGATCGGCAGGCGGGGTTGGAGGCGTCGTGGGAGTCGGATGCGGCTATGCAGGCGGAGTCGGAGCGGGAAAGGGAGTCCGGGGAGGGGTTGGGGGAGGTTGTGGAGGAGGGGGTGGAGGGTGTGGCCCGTGATGAGGGGCAGGATTCGCGGGTTGCGCAGTTGTGGGAGTCGTTGGAGCAGGCTGAGTCCTATCTGGCTTCGTTTGGGGATTTGCCGGGGTGGGATGAGGTTGTGCAGGCGGATCCGGCGTTGTTGCCGATGTTCGATCAGGGTTTGCGGGCGGACTGGGAGGAGACGCAGCGGCGTGTCGAGGCGTTGCGGGCGGAGTTGGCCGGGTTGGTGGTGGGTGGCGAGGGTGAACCGGCCGGGGAGCAGGTGGGTGAGTCTGGGGAGGGGCGGGCTGCGGGGTTCGTGCCGGCTGCGATTGCGGGGTTGGCTGAGCTGACGGGTCGGATGGATCGGCATTTGCGGGCGATGCCGCCG
>NZ_JBSFLZ010000295.1:0-2065 GCF_053599315.1 Saccharopolyspora sp. NPDC000995 | reverse complement strand
CGGGCGGTTACAAGGAACGCCGATGCTTCCCCCATCTCCAGGCCATGATCACGCCGCCACGCCGCACACCCCCCACAAAACTGCGAAACCTCAGTAGCCGTGACCGAGGTCGTAATGTTGCCAGGGCTGGCCAGAGGTGGCGGCGCCGGCGGTGACGGCGTCGCGGTCGAGCAGGACCTCGATGGTGCGGACATTGCGGGCGAAGTAGCCGGCATCGGTGTAGGCCTTGGACAGCGTGTTCGGCGTGATCTTCGCGTAGTGCTGGGTGGTGGCAGGGTCTTTGTGACCGAGCCATGCCTGCAACTCGAACAACGTCATCGGGTCCTTGGCGTTGTAGAGCTGGCTGGCGATCGTGGATCGGGCGCGGTGACTGGTGATCTTGCCTCGGACATCCGTGGTCGGGACACCGGCTTTGGTGCAGAGCGCAGGGATGATGGTGTGGTTGATGTAGTCCTTGGCGACCGGCTGAGCGCGAACGGAGAACAGCAGGTCGACGTGCTCTCCGGTCTTGCGATCGCGACATCCGGGCTGTGCGGGGCGCGTGATCTGCCAGGTTTCGATGGCCTGCCCGACGATCGGATCGACAGGCTTGGTGAAGGCGGTGCCGGTCTTGTGGACGGGCACGTCGAGCAGGCAGACGGCGTCGGCGGCGAGGATGTCGCGGGTGTCGCCGGGGATGGGGTGCCCGTGGTGTTGCCAGCGGATGCAGCCGAGGCGTAGACGGGTGAGCTCGTCGCTGCGCAGCCCGGAAAACAGCCAGGTCAGCGTGATCGCGCGGATCAGTTCCATCGGGTAGTAGGCGTCAGCGGAGATGCCGGGCAGGTCCGTTGGCTGCAGGTTCAGTCCGGCCCAGAGCAGCTTTGCCCAGATATCGTCGGCGATCACGCGGGGGTTGGTGCCGATCAGGGCGGCGACGCTGCGCGGCACGGACAATGCCCGGGCGGGGTCGAATCGGCGGGGAAACCATTCCCATTCCTGGCAGTCACGGAAGAACGTCCGGGTCGCGTTGAGGATGTGTGCCTTGGTGCGCGGCGAAATCGGGTTCCCGGTGCGGTCGCAGAGGTGGTCACGACGCTGGACGTGATCACCAACCGCCATGCGGTCGACGGCGGCGACCCAGGCAGCGCAGGTCTTTCTCGTCCATTGCCCGGGCTCGGTGATCTCAGGGTATTCGCTGGCCAGCCATCGCCCGGCCTTGGCCATGATCGTGCGGACAGTGGCCCGGACCCGTGGGCTCAGCGTCGACGTGGCGTGCCAGCGTTCCAGCCATGATGCCCAGGCCGGATCGGTGCCCGTGATGCCGGGGGCGTGGTTGTAGCCAGAGCGCACGGGCGGGTCGCAATGGCCGAGTGCGGCGACGGCGCGCTGCAAGGCATGCAGCATTTCGCTATAACGCCCGCTGTTGGCCGGGTGGGCACGCAGCGCCGTGAACGCCTCGGTGGTCAGATCTTCCAGTCGTGGGCTGCGGTTGATCAGCAGAGCTTGGATGAACAGGCCGCGCAGCCGGTGCTTGCGGCCCAGCGGTCCGCGGTATCCCCACTGGTCCAGAAGGCCAGCCGCCTGACCGATCGACGCCTCAACGGTGTCGGCGCCGAAAACCAGGCAGGCCAGGCGCAGCCGGTTGAAGTTGCCCAGGTGCTGGAATCCGGGAACGAATCAACGAGTCCGGCAATATCGCCAGGTCAAGCGACTATTTCAGTCACTGAGCGCGACGTTCGCAATACGTAGAGCCACTCCGCTTACGGCTGATCGGAGCATGCCAGGCCGTGCATAACGGGGAAATCTCACTGGTACGAATGGGTGATTGCGCGATCGTTCAGATTCAGGCAGTGTTCGGATAGCCGGTATATACCAGCCGGTATATACCGGCCGGATAGAATACTGATAGAATATGGGGGCGGGGTCAAACAGTCGTAGCGACGCCGAGATAGGATCTTGGTAGCGTCGATCGATGGGAATTGTGAATGAGTCGGCACGAGCCACTGCGGTTAGAGGAGCGAGAGATCATCTCGCGAGAATTAAGCAGGGAGCGCTCGGCTCGATTCATCGCGAAGACGCTGGGTCG
>NZ_JBSFLZ010000294.1:0-2097 GCF_053599315.1 Saccharopolyspora sp. NPDC000995 | reverse complement strand
TGGGATGCGTTGGAGTCGCAAACCCAAGCAGGATAAGGCCTTTGCCTTACCTCAGGCCGGATCTACCCACCCGACACGCTTGATGAAGGACTAGCCCGCCCACCCAGTGCGGGATGAGCAGTTCACAAAATGTGTGAGAGCCTGTCGTAATCCTTTCGGGTTGTCGCTTACCTCGCCGGTCGATAGCACGGCAGGGACTTGATCCCGAGATCCGCACCCACCGTCACGCCGGGCCGGGCCGGACGGGGCGGAATCATTGTGGGTGATCTCCACCGAGAACGACACAAACCACCGTCCCGCCCGATACGACACTGTCGCCGAGCGGATCCGCGCGGCACCCGTCTCGAGCGCCGCGCGCATGCCGGGTGGACTCGTGGGTGTGCACCACCCCGATGCGGTGCAGCTGTACATGGCGCCGGTCGTAGTCGTGTCACAGCCTCAGACCCTAATGTCGCCGGTGCTTCTGCAAAGATTCACCGACTTATGGAGGCCCACGTGAAGGGGCAGAAATTCATACCCGCTATTTTGCTCCCGGAAATGGCGCGGATCAAGTGTTGCTCGTCTTCCCAACGAGAGTCCGCATATTTCGCATTGCGCACCTTTCCCGAGCGCAACTCGGTCAACGCACTCGGTGTTGGCATGCGCTGCCAACTGGCGCCGATCGAAGCGCTCAGCCCGGTTTCCGCGTGACCAACTGCTGGCTGCGTCACTAAAACTTTCCTATGCGGCGCAAGATTTCGCTATTCGACAAGACAACTGCGGATCTGGCTGCTCTGTTTAACGGCTATCGCGCCCGTGCATGCTTCGCCGGTATGTCTTCGTCGCCGCCGGGCGCGACCCGGCGCCATCAATAGACAACTGGCGATGGTCGCGCACCAGCGCCGATCAAGCTCGGTGGCAGTGAAGTCCCGGCTCGGCAATCCGGTCCGGGTGTCATGACGCGGGTCGGGGGTAGTGACTACATGTTCGGGTAGGGGTGGAGTCACACTCCGCCTGCTCCACAGCGGCTTATTCAGATTGATAGTTGTCGTCACATTGAGCCATTTCATCTTGGTCGATCCGCAGCCGCGGCGCCTGAAGTCCCACGGTCCGGGCTGCCGCAAGCGGCGTAGCAGCCTGGCCCACCTCGCAGCCGGCACCGCCGTGGGTTCTCAGCGGTCTACTCGCGACGACAGCCCGGACGCCGCGTATTGATGATCATACACAATTCCAAGATCCCGTAGCCGAGAAGACCGCTGAGTACCCGCTACCCGCACCGCAATGCAAGAAAAGGTTGGAAAACACCCAATGAAACTGGTGGACGCCTTGTGGAGTCTGCTAATGCGGTGTGCCGAGGTCTTTTTGCGGGCGTCGCGACAGACACCAGGGCAGCTGGCAATGCATGCGGCCATCGACCGACGGAAAAAGATGCAGTAACAGCCGTACATTGGGGCACAGTTTGCTTGATCGGGTCGCGTCGCAACCTGTCGTCGTAGTATCGGCTCTGCCGGGCGACTCGCGCCATGCTCTGAAAAGCTCATATCTACTTGTTGTCTTCTGGCTCGCAGGGTGTTAATTTTTGGGCGGGTCATTCGAAATGGCCCCGTAATAATAGCGCACGTTCTTTTAGAGATGAAAGGCGGCGGCATCCCGGATTGGTGGTGATGCCACCTGCTTGGTGATGCCACCTGCTTGGTGATGCCACCTGCTTTCCATTCTCGCCGAGTTCTTCGCGTCAGGAGGTTTCTCATGCTGCGACTCGAGCCGTCTCCGCAGGCGATTGGTGTTCCGGTGCTGTGGTCCGCGACCGCCGTTGGGAAGGTGCGATTGACCGAGCGGTTCACCTTGCACTCCAGGGCGCCGGAGTGCAGGTCGTTGAGGCGGGCGCGGCGCGGATTGGAGCACCTGCTGAGCTTGCTTGGCGCGCACGACGTGGTCCTCAGCGGAGCAGCGGTGGAGGAGTCGTCACCAGCGGGCGGCAGCTGGTTCGTTGCTCTTGGCGGGAAGGATGACCGGCACTGACCCTTTCCGGGTAAGCATCTGTGGCTCTGGGTAGTCGTCGTGGCTGCGGCTGGTGCGTGTGGCGGTGACACGCCGAAGTTGTTGTGATGCAAAGTA
>NZ_JBSFLZ010000293.1:0-2100 GCF_053599315.1 Saccharopolyspora sp. NPDC000995 | reverse complement strand
CCAGCCCAGACGGTCCCATCAGTGGCAAACAGGTGGTCCCATGCTCCTGGCAAAACCGGCTCTGAGGTGGTCCCTTACTCCTGGCAGCCGACACTGGCTCGACCGCCTACTGACGATGTCCCAGGAGCGAACCCAGCAGAGCGCGAGGGCGCTGTGCGTCGCGGCATGGCTGGCCATTCTGCAAGGCGACCTCGCCAGCGCCGCAGGCCGACTGAACCAGGCCGAGACACTGGGCTGGCGTCTCGACGACGAAAAGGCCGTGGGCTACGTTGCGCTTTTCTCCGGCATTATCAAGGCCTTGCAGGGACATCTGAAGCAAGCGGTGTCGTTGTACAAGGAAACCATCGTGCACCACCAAGCAGTCCACGAGCCAATCGGCATCGCCATGGCCCAGTACCGCTCAGCACTCGTCGCTTTCCTGCAGGGCGACAGCCACCAAGTCCACACCGTATGCGATAAGTGTTGTTCCCTCTGCGACACCTACCACGAACACTGGTGGAAAGCGTTCGCGCTGTGGGTGCTCGGACTACAGCTGTGGCGCGACGGAAATGTCCAGCGTGCCACCGCTGTCGAGGGCGAAGTTATTCACTACTTCCACGAATTCAACGACAGATTCGGCGCGGCCCTGGCGCTGGAGGCCTTCGCGTGGATGGCAGCTGAAGGACAACGCGCCGATGCCCGACGCGCAGCCACCCTGCTCGGGGCCGCAGACACCCTGTGGCAGGCCCTCGGCACACCGTTGGCAGAGTTCAGCTACCTGAGCCGATACCACCAAGACTGCGAACAAGCAGCACGCCGAACCTGCGGCACCAAACTGTTTAATGCCGCCTTCCACCACGGCATTCAACTCGATCTGGATACAGCGGTGCGTATCGCGCTGGGTGGTGAAGAGAAAACCGAGCAGCCCACGCCTTCAGCCGAATGGTCAACGCTCACCCCCAGAGAGCGCGAGATCGCCAAGCTGACCACCGAGGGACTCAGCAACAAAGAAATCGCCGCTCGCCTGGTCATCTCCCAACGCACCGCAGAAGCCCACGTCGAGCACATCCTCGTCAAACTCGGATTCAGTTCCCGGCACCAAATCGCAGCCTGGGCAACAGAACACCACCCAAACTGACCGATCACGGCACCTCAACAGGGATGGCGGCCTCCGCGTGACCGGCAGCTCGACTTGCGCGCCGGGTTCCACCGTGGAGCGACGCTGGATCGCACGCTGAAACCCGCGACCGCCCTGGCTCCGCGTGGATCAACCCCGGCCAGCAAGGTGCGGCACGACGACATCCTCCAAGATCGAATGGCGATTTTTTTGCGACGGGAACGCGCGGCAACGCGTCAGAACCCGTCGGAACGAGGAGGAACAAGAGCCGCTGACCTGCACGGACACGCAAAGTCGCTGGTCAATCCCAGCGGATAACTATCTTGACACGGTAGAGGTCACTGGTTCGATCCCAGTATCGCGCGCCAGTTGTTGTTGCAGCTCACGCTCAGTCGTCACCTCCTCAGGTCGTGCTACGAATGACGTTTCGCGAGGGTGGGATGCCTGTGGCGGGCGTGTCGCTTTGGGCGTCGCTGACTTGTGCGGTGGGATTCCCGGAGCGGGATGGCTGATCGCAGGTCGTCGTGCTTGCTTGCCTGAAGGCGTGGCTTGCTGTTGTTCAGTGGTGGGTACAGGTTGGCCTGGTGGACGTGGGAGCTGGGGCGGTTCCTGCCCGCGATCGTTTGACCGGGAGCTGCCCCCGTCGCCCTGCGGTGTAGGACGATCTTCAGCCATCGGTGTGATGAACGGGAAGAAGGACTCCGATTGCGCCCCGGCGGGTACGGCCTCGACCGCGAGTCTCCAGGAGTACACCACGGCTGGTTGCAAGGTGTACTGGGAGCAAATGACCCACTCCGGCATCTTGCCCCGGGATCTCGGCGTTTGCCGGGCGAGCAGGGGCCTGAAGACTTCGTGAAGAAGGCATGAACCCACGTTGGGCATGCTTCGTTACGAAGGTATGGGAAGCCGATGCTTGGGAGTGCGGACATGATGGCAAACGATCACGGCACGGTGCTCGCCACCATGGTCTTCAACCTGGTAGCCCCGGCGGGAGTGATCGCGCC
>NZ_JBSFLZ010000292.1:0-2105 GCF_053599315.1 Saccharopolyspora sp. NPDC000995 | reverse complement strand
GGTGGTGACCTCCCGGGTGGTGCCGCGGGTGGAGACCTGGACGCGGGGGTTGGACCAGTTGCCCGAGAGCCCGCCGGAGGGGTCGAGTGTGCTGGTCTCGCCGGGCAGGAGCATGTCCCCGCGCAGCTTGCCGTATTTATCGTTGTTCGCTGCGGAATTGCCGGCGTCCAGCGTGGCCATCCCGGACAGCGCCGCGCTGCTCTTGCCGGTGTCGGAGTGGGTGAGCTCGTGCTCGGTTTTCTGTTCCTGGGTCAGCTCGCCGGTGGCGGTGAAGGAGGTGACGTAGTCGACCTCGGCGAAGCGCAGGCGCACCGCGAGGCCGTGCTCGTCGTCCCAGACCATGCCGGTCTCGACCATCGCGGGCATCAGCACCGGGTCCTCGAGCAGGTCGGGCATCATCGCGGTCAGGCCTTCTTCCCCACCCAGCTGCCACAGCAGTTGCGCGGGGAGGGTGGCCGGGCGGATCCAGCCGTTGCCGGCGGGCGCGCGCAGCGACAGTCGCGTGCTGTCCGGGTCGGCGTCATCGGCCGGTGGGGGTACGGGATGCGCCAGTACCGCGGCCAGCCAGGGGAACAGCCGCTCGCTTCCGGGCAGTGCCAGCGGGATCACGTCCACGCCCCGCAGATCCCGCGGCATCGGCCCCAGTTCCTGGTCGCCTCCCGCCGGCAGGAGCCGGCCGCCGATGCGCACCGGGCGCGGTAGCGGCGGCGTGGTCGTGGTCAGGCTCCCGGGGATGGTGTACCGGGCCGTGCCGTCGCTGGTGAACCACCGTTGCTGCGGGGTCCGGGTGTCCTCCTGCATCTCCGACCACATCTCGATGCCCCGCCTCGGCGCGGTCAGCAGCAGGTTGTTCAGCACCGCGTTCGGGGTCCACGTCCGGTACATCTCGACCTGGAACCAGGTCGGCCAGGTGTAGGAATAGGAGATCGCGTCGGTGCCCAGCACCCGCGACTTGAACGTATCGCTTTCGGTGTCACGTTGGGTACGCGACCATTCCCTGTCGTAGCCGGCCTCGGGGTGCGCGCCCGCCCGGCGCGTGGCGCCACCCAACTTACCGGCCACGAGCACACCCACATTGCTGCCGCCGCCCTGCGAGCGGGAGACGGCCTGCGCCCGTTTTTCGGTGTTCAGGAAAGCCGTGTCGGACTTGGTGTCCTTATCCGGTGTGGCCTGAGCGTCCGGGGCGTACCGGGCGCGGACGACGAACTCGATCGTCTCCGTGCCGCCCAGATACGGCCGGGCCGCCAGCAACGACATCCCGGACGTCGCTTCCTGACCGAACCGGGCGGCCACCGCGGTCGCCGACGCCAGTTTCTCCACCGACCCGGCGATCCCGGTCGGTACCTCCAGCCAGCGGCGTGTACCGAAACCGGGAGCATGCTCGGAAATCACGCTCTTGATCAGCGGGGCGACCTCGTGCGCGTTGGAGATCTCGGTGACGATGGTCGGGCCCAGCGCAGCACCGGAGAGGACGAACTCCGGCGGATACCGCACCTCGGTCACCGGTGCCGGTTTCGGCTCCACCCCGGCGGGCAGCTCAACGCGCCGGGTACGCGGTGGCTGCCCCTGCGCTGCCGGTTCCCGGACGGGATGGGTGTGCATTCGCTGCGCGACGGCGTCGGAGAGCAGGAACTCCACACCACCACCGACCGCGATCTTCTCCGTTGTCTCGGCAGCGTCGGACTCCCCGTAGCGGGTGATCTCGAACACGCCATGCGCCCGGTACAGGTGAGAGGCTCCGGTCGTCCTGCCGATCCGCCGGCGTACGGTGCCACGACCGAAGGCGCTTGCTTCCTCCTGACCGAACTTGCCCCGGCCGGTCAACGACGGGGCCACATAAGCCCGGCTCGACTCACCCCCGAACAGCATCCACGCCGAGCCCCGGAAACGCCCCTCAAAACCGCTGCCCCGCATCTGCTGAGCGTCCAGCTTCAGCCCGCCCTCGGTACCCACTTCCAGATTCAGCTTGCCCGCAGCGGTACCCACCGGGTGAGCATCAAACAGCCGCAACCGCACCCGGCCCCCAGCCACCGGCAGCCCACCCGGGGCCACCAACTGGTCGAAGTTCGTTTCCGGCGAATCCTCACCGGCCGTGGCCGCGTCCT
>NZ_JBSFLZ010000291.1:0-2144 GCF_053599315.1 Saccharopolyspora sp. NPDC000995 | reverse complement strand
CGGCTTCGCCCCCACCTCGAGGACCGACGACGCCAATGGCGCACAACCGCAGGCCGGCACCACCACCTCGTCCCCGGGCCCGATGTCCATCGCGCACAAGCGCACCGGGCCCGTTCTTCTCGGTTCCCCCGTAAACTGCGGAATGACCGAGCAAGGGGCACCGGGATACCACAGCGTGGACAACCGTGAACTCGCGGCTTTCCTGCGCGACCGGCGGAAATCGCTGCGACCCTCGGACCTGGTCCTGTCGGTCGGGCCGCGGCGTCGCACTGCCGGCCTGCGGCGCGAGGTTGCGTCCGGCCGACGCGCGTTATCCCGACGATCCGGGAATCCGCGGCGCTGGTTGCCGAAATCCGCGACGCCAGCCCCGGATTCGTCCACCTCTGGGAATCCCGCCAGGTGCAGCCCGCACCAGCTCCCCCAAGACCATGAACCACCCGGTCGTCGGCCCCATGTAGCTCAACTGCGATGCCTTGGTGACGGTCAGACCAGGCGTCCCCTCCCACCACGCGATACAGCTGCTCAAGGTCGCCGGCAACCGACGAATGGACGTCCCGACCTGGTGCAGGCCACGCCGCACGGGGCGGCCTGAGGCGGGTCAGTCCTGGCCGGGGCAGGGGCGGCGGCAGACGTAGATGCGGGCGGGCGGGATGTTGCGCCACACCGTGTGCGAGGTCAGCACCTCGTCGAAGGTCAGGTCCAGGCGGCGGCGGAACTGGCGGGCGCCGGTCATGCCCAGGGCGTGCACGTAGGCGAATGTCGTGAAGGCGCCGCCGGGCGCGAGGACCGCGCCGACCTGGTCCAGGATGTCCTGCTGCAGCTTGGCCGGGAAGATCGACCACGGTAGGCCGCTGACCACCGCGTCGACCTTGCCGATGCCCGCATCGGCCAGCAGGTCGCCGAGCCGGGAAGCGTCGCCCTGGATCACCTCCATCCACGGCAGTTCCGCGCGCAGGTACTCGACCATGCCGGAGTCCACCTCGATCGCCACCTGGCGGCCGCCAACGGGCAGCCGCTGGGCGATCCCGCTGCTGAGTGCGCCGGTGCCGGGCCCCAGCTCCACTACCACTGGTCTGCCGGCGGTCGGCACCACGGCCGCCATCTCGCGAGCGAGATTCGGCGAGCTGGGCACGAGGGCACCGACCAGGTTCGGCTTGCGCACCGCGCGCTCGATGAACGTCCGGTAGTTAGTCAGCACCGATCCGGAGCCCGAACTCGGCAGCACCGGACCACCCGGCTGTGGACCACTGGACTGTTCGACTGGACTCACGGATGCCCTTCCCGATCGGCGTGCGGACCTCGTTCGGCCCACCCTATCGGTCGCCGCACCTGCCGCGACCGACATGTGCGGCATCACATGTCGATCACGCTTACCGTGGACAACGGTGACACTAGTTATCTTCGCAAACAACCGGTCGGGAAAATCGCGGAATCGACGCGCGGTGCACCTCATCAAAAAGACACCCGGAATTTGGGTAACGAAAACCGGCCGGGCGGCGATTGGATTCACCGCGCCATGGCCGGTTCGAGGTTCGCGGGCTCGTTCCCGAATGCAGGAGCAAGCCCGCCTGCGCGCTTCCTCAGGCGATGCGGTCGGCCGCTGGGCCGATCGGCTCTATCACCTGGTCAGGGGTGCCCGGCTGCAGCCGCTGCGCCCACTTAGTCATCGCTGCCGCCACCGCCAGCAGTACAACCGACTCGACCGCCAGGGCCACCCACACCATTGTCACTTCTTGCCTCCCTTCTGCAAACCTCCCCGTCTTCCGCATGCGCGCGCCAGGCACCGCCGACAAAGGGCAGGACGAACGGAAGAAGGTTTGGGGAACCATCGCTTACGCAACCAATCGTAGGGTGTTGTTTCGGTGGGATTAAAGGCACCCGACGGGTGTCTTGCGTCGCACCCCCTTGGCCTATTCGAACAACTCGACAGCAGTGGCGCAGACCACTTCCCGCGCGGGAAGATTCCGGGGCGGTGGCTGTTCTGCCGGACGTGGAGCGCATCGATGTCGTGGTGATCGGTGCCGGTCAGGCGGGGCTGACGGGCTCGTTACCACCTGCAGCGAACCGGCATCGACCACGTGGTGCTCGACCACGGCGACGGCCGGGCGGCGCGTGGCGACGGCCGGGCGGCGCGTGGCGACGGC
>NZ_JBSFLZ010000290.1:0-2148 GCF_053599315.1 Saccharopolyspora sp. NPDC000995 | reverse complement strand
CAACTCTAGCGATCAACCTCCTATTCGATCAAGCCAATCCAGCAGGTCACAGTATGTAACTGCTTGAATCGTGTCACTAGGGGTTTCTGCTGTTTTCACCAGGACACAGTGCCCTGACCTGGAGCGACGCCGCCGATCGTGTCGTCAGAGCCCAATTATCTGTGGAACGCGGGAGCATCCAAGCGTGTCAAAGACGTGGGTGGATGGCGGCTACAACACGTCCGTCATATCTTATGGTGCACAACGGGATATCGAGGTCGATGTCGTCAAACGCCCTACTTCCAAGGGATTTCATGTGTTACCCCGCCGCTGGGTAGTGGAGCGCACCCTGAGCTGGCTGATGCAACACCGCCGACTCGTGCGCGACTACGAGGCACTGCCCCGGCGTTCACGCACATCCAGCCCATCGGCCTCGACCCCGAACAACCCGAGGGGATCCCCCCCGTACTCATCAAGGAACGCAGCGAAATCATCGTCGTCGGCTACCGGCCCGGCACCGCCGGCACCCGCAGCATCGTTGCCGGCATCCTGTCCCAGGAACGCGAGCAACTCGGTTGCGACCAACTCCTCATAAGCACCCTCGCCCAGCAGCACCCCAGCATCCGCGGCATCCTGCGGGACTGAAACCCCATCTACATCCGCCACGGCCTGAGCAAGCCACGCATCCAGATCGGCGTCAGCCGACCACGCATCCCGGCCGTCCTGATCCACCCCAGTCCACGCCGGTACCCCCTCCGGTCCCGTACCCACCGGGGCCCCACCCACCCCGGTCTCCATCACCTCCCCGACCTTCTTCTTCCGTCTCCGCTCCGCCACCTTCGGCTGGAGCTTCGCCAGCTCCTCCTTCTGCTCCTCAGTCAGCGGCCCCTGCTCCTGCAACGCTTCCAACTCCGCAACACGGGCGGCAGCAGCCTTTCCCGCCCGGCGATACTTCGCGACAGATTCCTGCTGTTTCTGCCATGTCTGTGCCTTCGGCTGGAGCTCCGCCAGCTCCTCCTCCTGCTCCTCAGTCAGCTGCCCCTGCTCCTGCAACGCCTCCAACTCCGCAACACGGGCGGCAGCAGCCTTTCCCGCCCGGTACCAAGCCGTGGCCAATTCCTTCTGTTTCTGCCACGTCTGTGCCTTCGGCTGGAGCTCCGCCAGCTCCTCCTCCTGCTCCTCAGTCAGCTGCCCCTGCTTCTGCAACGCCTCCAACTCCGCAACCCGGGCGGCAGCAGCCTTTCCCGCCCAGTAATACTTCGCGTTCCGTTCCTTCTTTTTCTGCTTCTGCTGTGCCACCTTCGGCGTGAGCTTCGCCAGCTCCGCCTCCTGTTCCTCAGTTAGCGGCCCCCGCTTCTGCAACGCCTCCAACTCCGCAACACGGGCGGCAACAGCCTTTCCCGCCCGGTACCACTCCGCCAGCCATTCCTTGTGTTTCTGCCACTTCTGTGCCTTCGGCTGGAGCTTCGCCAGCTCCTCCTTCTGCTCCTCAGTCAGCGGCCCCTGCTCCTGCAACGCCTCCAACTCCGCAATACGGGCGGCAGCAGCCTTTCCCGCCCAGTAATACTTCGCGTTCTGTTCCTTCCTTTTCTGCTTCTGCTGTGCCTTCGGCGTGAGCTTCGCCAGCTCCTCCTTCTGCTCCTCAGTCAGCGGCCCCTGCTCCTGCAACGCCTCCAACTCCGCAACCCGGGCGGCAGCAGCCTTTCTCTCCTGGTACCACTCCGCGTTCTGTTCCTTCTTTTTCTGCTTCTGCTGTGCCTTCGGCGTGAGCTTCGCCAGCTCCTCCTTCTGCTCCTCAGTCAGCGGCCCCCGCTCCTGCAACCCCTCCAACTCCGCAACCCGGGCGGCAGCAGCCTTTACCGCCCGTTTATACTTCGCGTCAGAGTCCTTCTTTTTCTGCCACGTCTGTGCCTTCGGCTGGAGTGCCGTCAGCTCCTCCTTCTGCTCCTCAGTCAGCGGCCCCTGCTTCTGCAACGCCTCCAACTCCGCAACCTTGGCGGCAGCAGCCTTTCTTTTCTGGTAATTCTTCGCGTTCCGTTCCTTCTGTTTCCGTTTCTGCTCCGCCCTCGGGTCCTGCTGTGCTGCCTGATCCGTCGGCGTGAGCTCCCCCCTCTCACCGTCACCCGGACTCCCGGACACAGCCCCAGCAGCGGCTGTGTCCACCTTCCG
>NZ_JBSFLZ010000289.1:0-2198 GCF_053599315.1 Saccharopolyspora sp. NPDC000995 | reverse complement strand
GCACCCGCGACCACCATTGCCTGCGCACGCTGAAAGCTCCGCGTCATCCCGAGCATGCCCGCGAACGCCACCAACCCAGCGAAAGCCGAACCGTTCGCGGCGCGCTCGACCGGGCCATCGGGCAACGGCACAGGGCGCGCCACGACCGCCACCGGCTTACTGCGGTGACTGGCGGGATGCGTGCCGGTGCCGGCTTCCCACCGGGCCCAGCTACGCTGCGCGGCCTGGGTCTCCCGCAACAGAAAAAACCGGTACGCCGATTCCGCCAGCAAGCTCGACCGGCGCTGCGCAAGCGTGTTCGCCACCGCGCTGCCGATCCCGAACAGCACATCGGTGGCCGTCTTGCCCAGCCGCGTTTCCAGCGGTCCCCGGACCCGGGAGACCGACTCACCGGTCGACACCAGTGCCGGAACAGACGGCGGCAACGCGGGCAAGGGCAGCAGTTCGGCCCCCATCGTGATCGCAGCGCCGGCCAGATTCGCGCCCAGCATCGCCACCTCGGCGAACACCTTGACCGCATTGTCCGGATGGTCGGCGCTGACCGTGGCGAACGGTTCCTCGTCCAGCCCCGTTTCCGCCTCGGCGTCCTCCACCGCGCCCACCAGCCCGGCGATCCCAACCAGGTCCGGATCGTGCCCGATGACCACCCGCCCCACGGCGGCGTTGATCTCGACCCAGGCAACGCCCGGCACCTTCTCCAGTCGCCGGACGATCCGCTCGCCGGCTTCCTCAGTCCCCGGCTGGTGAACACCGCGCACCTCTACATGCGCACGCCCATCCGACGCCCAAGCCCGCCGCCCGCTCCCCAAGCCCGCGATGCTCCTCGCGGCGGCCGCCACCGGCGCCACGATCTGCGAGGCCAACGCGCCCAAGCTACGCAGCATCGAACACCTCAACCGCTCGACACGCAGCCGCCCGACGCCCCTGGCACCCCCGCGCCCGTCGCCTCCACAACCGGCCATTCGAGCACCCAACCATCCCGCACCACGCGGGCCGCGTCCTCCCCAGGCGTTGCGTTCTGCGCTGTCCTAGCCACGACTACCTCCCGCGCGCCCACAGATACCGTGGTGAGTCCGAGCGTAGAACCGGCAAACGAAAAGCGAACCTCGAAACAGCCCTACACCCGCGCGGCCCCAGCAGTGTTGGAATCATGTTCTCTTGCGGGCTAAAGACATCGACGCGGCTATGGTCTGCGCCTCGGCGCTGTCGTCGCTACGGTGAGCGCCGTGCTGTCGCTGGTGGGACTGACCGTCGCCGCCTTGTCGCCGGGGCTCGGCAACTTCGCAACGGCGATCGCCCTCGGCCTGCTGGGCGTCGACGCACGACTGCGGCTAAAGGTCGCGTGTGTGTTCGGGTTCTTCGAGACAGCGATGCCACTGCTGGGCCTCGCGCTGGGTCAGCAGGCCGTACTTCGCTTCGGCGGCATCACGACCACTGCCGGCGCGATCCTGCTGGGCCTCACCGGGATCTACACCGTCATCTCGGCGGTGCGTGCACGATCCAATCCGGGAAGGACCGAGCTCCACACGTGGGGACTGCCTCAGCTTTGCCTCGTCGGGGCCGCCCTCAGCATCGACAACCTGATCATCGGCTTCGCCCTGGGCACCTATCACACCGCTATCGTCCTGGTGGCCATCATCATCGGCACCGCAAGCGTGGCTCTGTCGCTGCTCGGTCTGGAACTCGGAGCGCATCTCAACGCCCGATTCGGTCAACGCCTCAGCAAACACAGCGAACTACTCGCAGGAATCGTCCTCCTCGCGATCAGCGCCGGAATTGGCCTAGGGATGATCTGACCACCGAACCCGGCTGGTCGCGCCCGAACCCTTTCGGCGGGCGTTGCACCCGCCAGGCTGCCTACTCTTATTGGCGTGCCACGGCAATCGGAGTACTACCACGACCCGAACGCCCCCTTGGCCAACTCACTGGCACCCACCTCGTTCGCCGTCGTACGCGACATTCGCCGCCGGATCCTGCTCGTGCAGCGCATCGATACCCGCAACTGGGAGCTACCCGGCGGAAAGGTCAACGTCGGGGAGTCCGCGCTGGACGCCGTAGTGCGGGAGGTAGAGGAAGAATCCGGCGTCATCATCACGGTGACCGGGCTAGCCGGGCATTCCGCACATGAGGGTTGATCAACTCGGCCTGGTCGTCATGTTCTGGTATTTGATCATCTTGGTTTGGTCGGGTCGACACCG
>NZ_JBSFLZ010000288.1:0-2254 GCF_053599315.1 Saccharopolyspora sp. NPDC000995 | reverse complement strand
GGAGCCGGCCCGGCGGAGTTGCGCCGGGCCGGCTCCGTCGTGGACGTCGTGCCCGCTGGGCTGGCAGGCCGGTGCAGGCATCCCGGCCGGCGCCGGTCGGCAGGGCGAAGATGTTTGACCAGCAAGGAATGCAGGCAGAACCCGGTCGCCACCGACAGATCAGTCTTGGAGCCGAGCACGCCAAGCCGCAGACACGATCACTCGCCCACGCAACTAGCACTGGCATGGCCTTGGCAGAGGTGGTGTGGCGAACAGCGAGCGGTGTCGATTCCGGTGTGGGTCGGTTTCCGGCCGAGTTGACCGATTTTGTCGGCCGTGTGTGGGAGACGGCCGAGGTGAAGCGTGTGCTGGGATCGTCTCCGTTGGTGCGTTGACCGGTGTGGGGGGATCGGAAAGTCGCGGTTGCCGTCGCATGTCGCGTGGGAGTTGCGGCGGGTGTTCGCGGATGGTGTGTGGGTGGTGGGTTTGGCCTCGTTGCGGGATCCGGCGTTGTTGGGGGATACGGTCGTGTCCATGTTGGGTATGACCGATGTGTCGAATCGGGGTCCGGAAACGGTGCTGGTCGACTATTTGGTGGAGAAACGTTGTGGCTGGTGTTGGACGACGGCGAACGCCTGCGCGCAGTTGATGGCGGGCCTGTTGCGAGCCGCGCCAGGCTGCGGGTACTGGCCACGAGCCGGGCGCCGTTGGAGGTCACCGGTGAGCGCGTGTGGCAGGTTGGCCCGTTGTCGCTTCCGGAGGGTTCGGTACCGCGCGTCCAGATCGCATCCTGGATCATCGAACGACGCGACGCCGAATGATCCGACGGCTCCAGCGCTACAGTTTCGATGATCCAGCCATCGCCAGCAACTACCAGCGAATCGACGTCCGCGCGGCTGTTGAGCAGGACGGTCTATCCGTCCTTTGTGGATAGAAGACTGGCGGAATCAGCCAGCGTGGCTGGGTTCTCTGGTTCACGCCGAGTGAGCACCAAGGGGGCGTCCTCGGTGATGGCTACCGTGTGCTCGGAGTGGGCCGTGCGCGATCCGTCCGCCGACCGAATGGTCCAGCCGTCGGCGTCGTAGATGATCCGGTCGGTCGTACGGGCAAACCAGGGCTCGAGCGCGAGGGTCAGGCCCGGCCGGAGCGTAAGGCCGCGCCCTGCCCGGCCCTTGTTCGAAACGTGGGGCTCCTCGTGCATGGTGCGGCCGAGGCCGTGGCCGCCGAATTCGTTGTTAACTGGATAACCGTAGCCGCGGGCTACCGCCCAAATGGCCGCAGAGATATCACCCAGACGATTGCCCGGACGCGCCACCTCGATCGCCGCCTCCAACGCTTCCTCGGTGGCGCGGACAATTCGCAGGTCTTCCTCTGCAGCGGTCCCAACGACGACCGTGCGTGCCGAGTCGGCCACCCAGCCGTCGATGCTGACCGCAAGGTCCGCGCTGAGCACATCCCCGTCGCGCAGCGTGTAGTCGTGAGGCAAGCCGTGCAGGACGGCGTCGTTGACCGACAGGCAGATGACGTTGCGGAACGGGCCCCTGCCGAAGGACGGCGCGTAGTCCCAGTAGCACGACTCCGCCCTGCGCTGGTTGATCATGCCGCGAGCGTGGTGCTCCAGGTCCAGGAGGTTGACGCCCACGTCGGCGAGCTGGCCGACCTCGGAGAGCACCTCGGCGACAAAACGCCCGGCCACGTGCATGCGTTCGATCTCCGCAGGCGTCTTCAGTTCGATCACGAGTACCTCACGTACCTGGAGTGCCGGTATTTCTATACCGGCACTTTAGCACTCGCCGGTATAGAAATACCAGTCTGGCATGGTCGGTCACCGCTAACGCCCGAGCAGGTCGAAGCCGGCAGGCGTCCCCCGGATTCGGGACGATCGTCTGCCTCGGCGAGGCACTCAACGTGCCGGTTCGGGAGTTCGCGGTTACCTGGCGCGACAACGACCTACCGCTGGAAGGCGTTTCGTAGCCCGCTGTTTCGCCCGCCTGCGGAGTCCCGGGGTGACACCAGTCGGCCCCTCATCCAGCCACCTGTGCCTTTTGATCCAGCTACTGCTGGTCGAGCCAGCATCGTGACCCGCCCGGTCCCGGGCCGCCAGCGCGGCCCGGCTGTCAAGCCGCCACCCGTACACCCAAGGCCGCGTAGTTAGCCTGGGTGTTGGCGTGTCAACTGGTTTTTCGTGACGTGGCCGCCACCCTGATAGCTGGGCGGGGCGTTCGGAGATCATGAAGTCGAACCAAGATCTTCATTCTTCGAGAGGCCCCGTAGC
>NZ_JBSFLZ010000287.1:0-2256 GCF_053599315.1 Saccharopolyspora sp. NPDC000995 | reverse complement strand
AGACCTCGCCGTTAGGCGGTCCGTGAAGCAGGAACCTCAACCGGCGTTAGCGCTGGTTGGAATCCCCCGGCTTTAGCCGTGGGGAGGACGTCAACAGGTGGTCGTTGGTGTGCATCTTGACGTCGTTCCAGCTGCTGTAGGAGATCATCACCGAGCCGACGCCGCGCTCGATCGCGGCCTGGAGCGGCGGCAGGCGCACCGCGCGCAGCTCCGCCTCATCGATCTCGGTGTTGCCCTTCTCGTCGCCGCCGGTCGTGCCGCCGTCTCCGGCGTAGTGCTTTGCGGTCGCCAGCACGGATGCCGGAGCGTCCAAACTGGACCCCTGCAGGCCGGTCAGTGGCCGCCGTTCTCGGGTGCGGCGGCCTCGCGACGTACCTGCTAACCCTGAACCGCTCACCGCCTCCTGAGCTGGCATCGATCCGCGGCGTGCCCCACGTGGTGCCGATCATCCTGTTCCTGCTGGTCGTCGGCACGCACGTGCTAGACCGCACCCGCTACGGCCGGCACCTGCACGCGGTCGGCAACAACCGGGATGCCGCGCACCGCGCCGGAGTGAACGTCACCATGGTGGCTGCCGCGGGAGTGGACGAGCTGTCCCGGCGGCGTTCGACGGCGCAGCATGGAGGTGAGCGGAGGACGTCGCGCAGCGCAAGCGGTCACTGTGCTACAGCTTTCCCCGGAGCGAAGCCCGAAACACGCGGAGGATGCGGCCGAGTTGACCACGACACCACACGCGGGAGCGCGGCCCGATGAGGTGCGCCAGCACAACCGGGCGGTACTGCTGCGTCGGCTGCACATTGGCGGGCCCTGCACCAGGGCGGCGCTAGCCACCGAGATGGGGCTCAACCGCAGCACCATCAAGGCACTGGTCGACGAGCTGGTCAAGGACGGCCTCGTCGTGGAGCGCGTGCCCGCTCAGCGCAGCGGCGCCGGCCGGCCGTCGCTGCTGGTGCTGCCGCAGCCGCACGCGGCGGTGACTTTGGCGGTCGACATTCGGGTCGAGCAGGTCGCGATGGCCCTGATCGGGCTGGGTGGCGAGATCCTCAACCGGTGCAGCTGGAGCCTCCGCCCGGCCACCCGAGATCCGCGCGAGGTCTTCACCAAGATCGTCGACAACAGCGCGGTGCTCATCGAGGAGGCCGGCGTCGACGTCGTCGCGGTCGGGGCGTCGGCGCCCGGCGTGGTGCGCCGCGCGGACGGGATGGTGCGCGAGGCCCCGAACCTGCACTGGACCGAAGTGCCGCTCGGCGACTGGCTTTCCAAGGCGTTGGGCGGTCGGCGGGTGGAAGTCGGCAATGACGCGGAACTCAGCGTGCTCGCCGAGCACCTGCGCGGCGCGGCGCGGAGAGTGACCAATGCGGTTTTCGTCGGAGCCGATGTCGGTGTCGGTGGCGGGGTGATCTCCGGTGGCATGCCGTTGCGGGGCAGCGGGGGTTATGCCGGGGAGCTCGGCCACATGGTGGTGCGGCCGGACGGGCACCAATGCTATTGCGGCAGCAGGGGATGCTGGGAGACCGAGGTGGGGGAGCGGGCCTTGAGCCGGGTGCTGGACCTGCCGGAGGATTCGCCGCGCGGCGTCGTCGTCGCCGAGCTGCACGCGCTGGCGCAACAGCCCGACGAAGTGTTGCAGCGGCTCGGGGAGTTCGGCGAGTGGCTGGCCATCGGGCTGTGCAACGTGGTCAACCTGCTGTGCCCGGAACTGGTGGTGCTGGGTGATCTGTTCACCGCGCTGCCGCGCACGTTGATCGACCACGTCGGCAGGCTGGTCTCCGAACGCAGCCTGGTCAGCCGTGCGATGGGCGGCACCAAGCTCGTCACTTCCTCGCTCGGCGGCGACGGCAAGTTGCTCGGCGCCGCCGAGCTCGCCTTCGAGCAGGTCTTGGCCAGCGGCTGAGCCGAACGGCCGAAACCGTTGCCCCAGCGGGGAAAGCGCACGTTGCGATGTGGTTACGCCGAATCTTCTTGATCAATCCAGTAAGCTTCTGCGCGACGCCTCCCGGTGATATGTTGCTGCGGACAACATATTGGACCGGCGTCGAACCCGACCCGGTCGAGCGAATCTTCGCGTCCTGCGTTCTCGGCGCGCCACTTCCGACGTTCCTGCGAAAAGAGGGACCACCTTGTTCACTGGGAGATGGGCGAGCACCCAGGTACTGGCTCAGGGTCAGCTGCTTGACGCCAACGCGGTGGATTTTGCGTTGTTGGCGTTGTACTTCGCTTTTGTTCTGGGTATTGGGTATTTGGCGCGGCGTGCGG
>NZ_JBSFLZ010000286.1:0-2311 GCF_053599315.1 Saccharopolyspora sp. NPDC000995 | reverse complement strand
GATGGGGTTGGTTCGGGGCTGGGCGATGGCGGTTCTGTTAGTGGTGATGGTGCGCGGTCGTTGGACGGTGGTGGTTGGGATTTGGGGACGTTCGGAGTCCGGAGTCCGGAGTCCGGGGATGGGGTCGATTCGGGGCTGGGCGATGGCGATTCTGTCAGTGGTGATGGTGCCGGGTCGTTGGGTGGCGACGATGGCGAAGTACCGGCTGGTCAAGACGACGGGCCGAGGGCTCCTGGGCGGGATGCCGAGCCAGGCCCTGGCGAGCGCACTGAAAGTTCGGACCACACCGGTCGGTCTGAGGAACGAGTATCCGCGTCCAACGTGGGCAGTGAACCGAACCCTGATCCGTTGCAGGAGTCCTACAGGGTTGCGCTGAGTGAGTTGGCGGCGGCTGATTCGATCAGACGGGACGAGGCGTTTGCGCGCGCGGACAGTATTTTGGGTCCGACGCTTCGGGAGTACCAGACGGCCCGGGTGCTGATGGCGCATCAGCACCTGACGTCCCCCGATGATCGAGCTGCTGCGGTTCGATTGCGTGTAGAGCTGCAGCGCCAAATGAGTCGGCTGGCGCACATAAGTGCGGGTGCGGGGCCGGAGCCGGGTGGGGACGGGCTGTTGCAGTCCGATGGTTTTGCGGGGTCGGAGACCGTGGGGGCTACGCGGTCGGAGCCCACCGAGGATGTGGTGGGTGATACCGGGAGCGGTGGCGGGGATGCGGGGACGTTCGGGCCCCGGAGTCCGGAGTCCGAGGGCGGAGCCGGTTCGTGGCGGGCCGATAGCGATTTCGTGAGTGATGGCGGTGTCGGGTCGGCCGACGGTGGTGGCTGGGATGCGGGGACGTTCGGGCCCCGGGGTCCGGAGTCCGAGGGCGGGTTCGACTCGTGGTTGTCCAGTATCGCCTTTGCCGATGGTGATGGTGTCGCGTCGTTAGGTGACGGTGGCGAAGTACCGGCTAGTCAAGACGACGGGCCGAGGGCTTCTGCGTGGGACGCAGAGCCCAGCCCTGCCACATCCACTGACGATGCGCATGTGTCGCGTGATGCGGCGATCGATGACGCGAAGAGCGACTTCGATGAGGCCGAGCGGAAAGAGTTGCTGGAGCGGCTTCGTCGTTTGAGCGAAGACGGGGAGCCGTCCGGGGGCCCATCGCGTCCTGTGGTGTCTGGTGTGGACGGTGGTGCTGGTTTGGCGGGGGGCGACGTTGCTTCGCGGGATCAGGGTGGTGTGGTTGCCGGTGTGGTGGAGGGGCCGCGGGCCGAAGGTGATTCGGTCGAGCAGACGGTATCGGATAGGGATGCTCCCGACGTGGTGGTGCGGCCAGAGCAGGAGAGGTTCCGGGGCGAGCGCCCTGTTTCAAGTGAAGCTGTGGAAACCAAGAAAGCGGCCGAAAAGGGGGAGGGACCCACATCCGCCCGTGAGAATGGTGCGTCTCGTCGTAAGGCTTGGCCTGGTGTGGGATCGGATCAGGGTTATTCCGCTGGCGGTGGTGCCCGGTCGATTTCGGACTCGTCCAGTTCGGATGTTGATGGTAGCCGCCTGGTGGATCCTGCTGATCGAATCGGGCGCAGCGATCGAACCGGGACCAACCTGACCGGGCTGGCGGGTGGATCGGATCGTATCGATGGGCCTATCGATCCGTCCAACGACAGCGAGCCGCCAAACCAGCCGGCGGATTCTCAGGTGCGGGTTGGTGGTGTTGAGGCCGGCCGGGACAGTTCGGGGTTGGGGGTTGCTGGTCGTGTGCGGGGTCGTGATTCGTTGAGTGCGGGGCGGCAGGTTGCTCAGACGGTGGGGGCGGGTCGGGTGGTCGAGGCTGTGAAGGGGGTGGTGGGTGAGGGTAGTGATCCGGTGGGTCTTGATGAGGTGGAGTTCGCGGTGCTCAATGAGGTCCGCAGTTTGCGTGGTGAGGGGAGGGAGTTTGAGGTCGGTGGTGTGGCGGTGCGGGTGCAGGCCGAGTTCGATGTGCGGGGCAGCGAAGCGGTGGAGGGGGATGCTTCCGGGCATTCGGCGGCCTGGGCGGCGGATCATAAGGCGGGGGCGGCGGGTGGGTCGCGTCATCGGCCGCGTTTCCGGCAGTTGTTCTTTATGCCTGCGGTGCCGGGTCTTTTCGCGTTGGGTGCTTTCGACCTGCCGACCGGTTTGGCGTCTAGTCACGCAACCAGCCGCACCGATACGCACAGCCAGTCGGTGCGTATCGCGTTGCCGGAGCGTGCGAGGCCGGGTGGGGACAGTGATTATGCGGGTGCGCAGGCGGTGTTCGTGCCGGTGACGTTCCGGGTTTCCCGGGTGGATAAGGACGGGCACAGTACTG
>NZ_JBSFLZ010000285.1:0-2327 GCF_053599315.1 Saccharopolyspora sp. NPDC000995 | reverse complement strand
GCGACCGCCGCCACCGCCCTCAGCCTCCTGCTCCAACAATGGTGAACCCCCGTGCATGAGCGCCAAGATCCCCTCACCGCAGCCATCGTCGGGCCTAACTCGGGACCACTTCGAGCAGGCAAGACGCCCGGGCGTCGAGAACGGCGGACGACTCACTGGCTGCGAAAGCGCCTGCCTCCAGCCGACCGCCGGTGAACTCGCTTGCCGTGATGCTGTTCGGTATCTGGATCTGATCCCGCTTATTCCAGGGAGTACGCGATTCCATGCAGAATGTCGTGCTCGCTGATGATCAGGTCTTCGGCCTGAGCACATCGCATTACCGTACGCACGCCGAGCGCGCTGACGGGCAGTACGTCGGCCATACCCTTGTGGATTCCGGGCAGCGCTTGTCGCTGGGCGAAGGACATTCCCAACACCCGCTCTGTCACGCAATCGACCTGGTCGTAGGTCATTCGTGCGTGATGGAGCCTTCGTCCGGGAAGCGCGATGGCGGCAATTGTGCCGACTGCTTCGGAGACGCCGAGAAGCCGAGTGCCGGACAAATCGGGAAGTTCGGCCAGCGCCTGATCGGCCAGTGCCGTGATCTCGTCCTGTACCGCCGCGAGTTCTCCCGAGGCTGGAGGATCCGACCGCAGGTGGCGTTCGGTCAGGCGTACGCAGCCCAGGCCGACGGAGACGGACCTGTCCGCGACCCCCGCTGTTCCCAGCGCGAGCTGTGTGGACCCGCCACCGATGTCGGCGACCAGGTAGCTCGCCTGCGGAAGACCGCTGGTGGCCCCGTTGAAAGCGAGCCGTGCTTCCTCGTCGCTGGTGATACCTTCCGGCGCGCAGCCGAGTGTCTCTAGGACCAGTGTGCGGAACTCGTCGTGGTTGGACACTCGTCGGGAGATCCATGTGGCGCACATGCGCACGCGCTCCACACTGGACGTGGTGATGATTGCTGCGTATTCGGCCAACACGGCGCGCGCCCGTTCGAGGGATTCGCGGGAGATCGAGCCTTGTTCGTCGACTCTCTGCCCCAAACGGACGATGTCGAACCGTTTCGAGACTTCCGTCAAATGCCCGTCGGCACCGAGGTCGGCAACCAGCATCCGGATCGAGTTGGTCCCGCAGTCGATCGCCGCTACTCTGCGGCGCCCCACTACCTTGCCGGTGGGCCGCCGGCGGTGCTGAGTCACGGCAGGTTCTCACTTCGTCTTGGCAGTCAACGACACCGGATCCACGTGCGTGACGCCGAGCTTGGTCATCCAGTCCTGCTCGGCCAGCGTTCCGATGACGTAGACCGGTTTGCCGATCCCGATGGCGTATCCGAGTTCCCAGGAGCAGTCGTTGCCTATCGGAGGCTGGCAGATCACACATTCCGCATTCTCGATCGCCGTCTGGCACTGCTGCGCGCCGCGGGGAAAGTCGAACGTCACCTCATCCTTCGGCAGCCACAACTCCAAGCCGAGCGAGGCCGCAAACTTCAGCGCATCCGTAGGATCCGTTTGTTCGGTTTTGCACTTCGCACAGTAGTAAGCGTGCATCGCCCGCCTTTCGATCTGCATGCCCGGACAGCGGCTCAGCCGCACGGACCGAGAATAGAGAAACGATCTCGAGACGGTCAGGTCAAGAAGTGTGATCCGCTGTCGGCATCCGCATCCTCGAAGCCGGCAAAGCTTCACTTGCCGTAACAGGAAACCGCCGTTTAAGTGAACGATCCGCGCTGACCAGGTGACAGCCCTTCCGTTGACAACACGGGACGAGTACTTCGTGGTCAGAGTTCCTGACCATCCGACGCTGTCCGGCCTGACACGGCTGGTCCCGGGCGAGCATGCGGCCGCCGGCACGGGCCGCGGTGTTGCGGCGCTGCGATTCCGGGTTCTGTCGCGTCGCACCATTTGATCCATTTGACCGTGACCAGACGGTTTATGGCGAGGTGTCCCGTCGCCGGTGACGACGACGACGCGGTCGGTGCGCTGCAGCGTGTGGACGATGCGTGCCTTGTGTGCTGGGGTGGTGCGGGTGAATACCGCGATGTTGGGGGCTTTGACGGCCAGTTCGTCGTCGGTGAGGGCGTCGAGGTCGGTGCCGGTCATGATCCTGGTGGCCGACCAGGATGCCGAGTTCGGCGGCGATGGCTTCGGCGGTGCTGGGTCTGGCTGCTGAGCATCCAAGCGTGTCGAAGACGTGGGTGGATGGCGGCTACGAGAAAGCGCCGGGATAAACCGGCATGGAGAAGGAGATGAGAGCGCTCTAGGAAGCGCCGGGGTAAACCGGCATGAGGAAAGGGATGAAAGCGCCCGACATCGAAGGAGTAGCGATCCACGATGGCCCCGAGCCATGCG
>NZ_JBSFLZ010000284.1:0-2354 GCF_053599315.1 Saccharopolyspora sp. NPDC000995 | reverse complement strand
CAGTCGCCACGACCTCGACCCATCGAACGAACCCACCCATGAACGGGGCCGATGTGGCCCGTGGGGCTGTGGATAACTACCGCGCATAATCGCGCTTATGCGCGCTTACCGATCACGGCGCACCGGACTGGAGGCGGTCGGGTCGATCACCATGCCGCGCGATCGTCGTGCTGGCGACCGCAGCGGCGCGGTTGATGGCGGTCGCCCGTCCATCGCACGGCGCAGGTCCGCGATCGCACGGCGCAAAGCCACGGGCTCAGATTCCGATTCGGACATGCCTTGATCTTGGCCACCCGGACCCCAGGGGGACACCCCTCCCCCCAGGGGCTCCCCGGTTCGCCCCGGGCAAGGCTCGCTCTCGCGCTGACAAATTTCGAACATCGCCGTAACCGGAGGGGGTTGGCCGGCCACCGGACCGACCTGCCGCCCCGCGTACTCCGCCGACCCATCAACCCGGTGCACCCCTCGACCCGACCCCAGGGGTCTTCGCGACTTTTGCTCGCACGTCGGCGGGCCTTGCCCGGGGCGTCGGCCTGAGGAGGGGTATCCCCCTGAGGGGCCGGTGATGGGCGCGACGCTCCTGAGCAAGTGCACATCTATGGAGCGGCTTCGCCGCACTCACCCCCAGCGGCCACCGAGATGAGGACTCACGCACGGCCCGCATCCGGGTTCCGGAGTTCGGGAGTAACAGAGTCCCGGAGTTCGTCTTCCGTGTCGCCGTGCAGCTGCTCGGCGTGCGCGAGCAGGAGATCGACGGCGACACGGATCAGGGTGTTGTCGGTGACCCGCTCGGTGCGGTCGTGGCGACCCTTGTTGATCCGTCGGCGCAGCCGGGCCAGCTCCTCGATCTGGTCGCCGCGCAGCCGGGCTTCCTTGCGGGGCAGCGTCTGGTACTTCGGTTGTCCGGCAGTTACAGACTCCGGGAGTTCGGGAGTCTGTGAGTGTGCTGGTGGCGGGGCCGAGAGCTGATCGCCCACCTTGATCGGCTCCGGGTTGGGGCGCAGAGGCGGGCGGGCGACCGGCGAGGAACTGCCGGGGCGCTGCCGTTGCGGGCGGGGGTTCATGCGGTGGTCTCCTTGAGCAGCCTCTCGGCCAGCTCGGTGTAGATGTTGGCCATTTCGCGGGCGGGAGAGGAGCCGTAGAGCCGCAGCGGGCAAGCGCTATCGGCGGCGTCCTTGATCGCGGCCCGCTCCGGGATGTGGGGCGTCCAGATCCCTTCCGCGCCGAAGGTGTCGGCCAGGCCCTCGAGCTGGAAGGCGTGCGCGCCGACGTTGGGCCGCGAGCGGCAGACGAGGTAGCCGAGCATGCGCAGCCCCGGGTTGCCCAACTCGCCGGCGTTGGTGGTGATGAAGTCGCGGTAGCGGACCGCGCCCTCCACCGAGTCGTACTCGGGCTCGACGGTGCACAGCGCCGCGTCGGCGGCCACCAGGCCGAGCTGGGTGAGATGCCCCAGTGATGGCGGGCAGTCGATCAGGGTGACCCGGTAGCCCTCGTCCACGCCGGTCAGGGCGCGGCGCAGTCGCCCGGCCGCGCCGATGACCGCGGCTTCGCTGACCCGGTTCTCCAGGTCGAAGCGGGCGGGCAGCAGGTGGACCCGCTGGCCGTATTCTCCCGGCCAGCCCGAGCCGATGATGGCGTCGGCGGCGACGCCCTCTTCGCCGGAGCGCACCACCTCGCTGGTGGTCAGCTCGGGGGCGCCGTAGCCGATCCCGAGCCTGCGCGAGGCGTTGGCCTGCGGGTCCAGGTCCACCACCAGCACCTGATGGCCGGCCTCCGCCAGCGCGGCCGCGAGGTTGACCGTCGCTGCCGTCTTCCCTGACCCGCCCTTGTGGTTGCCGATCGCGATCCGCGGCATCACATCTCCAACTTCCAGACTCCGTAAGTCACAGACTCCGGGAGTCTGTCATCCGATGATCAGCCTGACCAGCACCGACGCCTGGTGAGCTACTCGACGGTGAGGTGCTCGGCCGGGACGCACGGGGTGAGGTACTCCACCGGGCTGGTCCCTGGCTTGGGGCCGAGGTTGACCACGTACGCCGACGGCGGGCCCGGTGCGACCTGGTCTCGGGCCTCGGTCAGCGTCCACGCCGGGTGTTCCAGGCGGCCGTGCCGCCCGGCGTGCTCGCCGTCGACGACCCGGACCGGGGTGCGGGGAGCCCACGCGCCGCGCTCGGCACGCAGTGCCCGGTCGGCAGCGCTGGCGGCCCACATCAGGTACACCTCGGCCGCCGGGCGTGGGACGCAACGGCCGGCGGTCGAATACCGCGGCGGGTACTCCGCCGCATCCTCGGGCGGGGGCTGGCGCAGCTCGTCAACCGGCCAGGACCGCGTTAGCCACGCCCACATCACCGCCA
>NZ_JBSFLZ010000283.1:0-2355 GCF_053599315.1 Saccharopolyspora sp. NPDC000995 | reverse complement strand
CCTGCCCCTCCACACCCGCGCCGGAAACCCCAGCCGACCCAGCCCCCCGCAAATCCTCACCAGCAGACGAAGACGCCCCAGCACCAGACAATTCCGCGCCCCCCGTCGGCTTCGCGGTCGTTGTCTCCCACCCAGACGTGGGTTCGTCGTCCTGGCCCCTTTCCGGCCGCGCGTCGCGCACCAACCCCTCCAACACCCCCTGCTCGGCCCCGACACGCCCCGCCAACTCGCCAATCTCTGCCCGCAGAGCCCCAATACGCTCCCGCAACGAATCCAACTCCACATCCTCACCGGCATTCCGCGCCGACAACGCCGCCAACTCCGCCTGCCGAGCCATGTGCTGCTGCAGCATCTCCCGCGCCTCCGCAACCCGCAGCTCCCGCGCCACGTCGTGCAGCGTTTCCATCTCCGGCTGCCTGCCGTACAACTGGTTTGCCCTTTGTATGACCGGGAACAGCCGCCTACCACCCACCAAATTCACGCCGAGCTCACCGACAACCCTGCCAACACCACCAAGATCGTGCACCAGGTCCATCGCCATGAGCCAGCGACGAATCTCAAACACCCTCACATTCGCGGGCGACCGAAGCTCGTCCTGTCCGGTGTAAGGGTTGAACATCGGGACCGAAAGTTCGGCCACCACGCTCCATAGATCGTCAACCGTCCTGGCGTAGAAGGCGGCACCCACCCTGCCATCATCGAAGCCGGCATCGATCAACACCCGGATCCGCCGCATCCACAGCATAGCCTGGTCAAATCTGTACAGATCCGGAACTATCTCCCAGTACAACCCCGCCAAATTCACCAAGGACTGCCCTGCATCATCCGGCAAACCAGCTCCGGCCTCAACCCCTACCGCCGCCGCAAGCCCGCTCCAGCCGCCCTCAAAGTCCTCAGCAATGTTTGCAATGAACGGGATCAGGACAACGGCGTTCAGGCGCGCCTGCGACTCCGCCGGCTGCCTGACTACCACAGACCATTCGTTCGCGAGCTCGAACAGCAATCCCTCGGCCCACTGCGCCGTCTGAGAGTCACCCTCGGCGAACGCATTTGCCGAGACCTCGGCCAGCGGGTTCGCCATCCTTTCCCAACGCCTGTCGGACTTCCAAATCGCCTCCAAAGCCGCCCTCGGATCGCCGTCGACCCGACCAAGGACCTCTCTCGTCCTCCCCACCAACGACACCAAGTCACGCACTTCCGCAGAGCCGACGTCCTCAGCGGATCGGCCTTCGAAGCCCGCAACCATGCGGGTAAGGGATGACAACGACGAAAAGGTCGGCGACTCGGCATCAAGCTGGCTGACCAACCACGCCAGGCTATGGAACGTTTCTACATCCGGCGTCTCGATGTACAACTTCTTTGCCAGCCATATGACCGGGAACAGCCGCCTACCGCCAACCAAATCTGCGCCGATCGCGTCGACGAACTCGTGGTAACCGCCGAGGTCGTCCACGACGTCCATCAGGTCGAGCCAGTACGGAATCTCGTCGACATCCACATGCCCGGGCTCCCGAAGCTCCTGCTGTCCGGTCTGGGGGTTGAACACCGGCCCGTACGCAACGGTCGCCAGCGTCCGGAGATCATCTACCGTCCGCTTGTAGAAGGCAGCACCTTCCCCGGTGTCCTCGAAACCAGCATCGATCAACCCCCGAACCCGCCGCATACACAGCAAAGCGTCGTCAAACCCGAAAAGATCCGGATCTAGATCCCAGTACAACACCGCCAAATTCTCCAGGGACTGCCGGTAATCAGCCGGCAGACCAGTCCCGTTCCCAAGCCCAATCGCCGCCGCAACCTCTCTCGAGTCGCCCTCAAACCTCTCAGCGATCATCGTCACGAACGACGGCAGGACAACGGCGTTCAGGCGCGCCTGCGACTCCGCCGGCTGTCTGACCACCACAGACCGAGCGTCCTCGAACTCAACCAGCACTCCCCGAGCCCACCGGGCCATCTGTTCGTCGTGTTTGGCACGCGCGGTCATCTCGACCGTGGCCAGCCTGTCCCTCATCCGCCGCCGTGGCTGATCGGCGTTCCACATCGCCTCCAACGCCTGCACCGGACTGACCCGCTGCCCGCCATCGGCATCGGCATCGGCATCGGCATCGGAATCGGCATCGGCTGGGACTTGAACGGAATCCAGTCGACCAAGGACCGCTCGCGCCCTCCCCGCCAACCCCACCAAGTCACGCACTTCCGAACGAGAGGCATACCTATCGGCTCGGCCTTCGAATCCCGCCATCATGTTGGTTAGGGTGACGCCCGAAATATTCGACGACACGGGATCAAGCTGACCGGCCAACCACGCCAGGTCGTCGAACGTTGTCTTGTCTGGTGTCGCGCCATACAACTGCTCTG
>NZ_JBSFLZ010000282.1:0-2384 GCF_053599315.1 Saccharopolyspora sp. NPDC000995 | reverse complement strand
AGGGACCCCACGTCCCACTCTCCCCAGGCCAGCCCTACCCGATCACACCCATTCCGGCAGGCCACCTTCAGACACTTCTTACCGAGATCACCTCAATTGAAACCGTCGACTCCCAAGGAGCGGCTGAAAATGAGTCGCACGCGGTTCTCGCGGACGGTATGAACGTCACGTGGCGGATCTCACCACGAGAAGTCTTTCGGCCGAGGACCACGAGTTGTTCTTCGCCGTGTTTACCGCTGCTTTCCTCGACGACAGCCGTGACTCCACGGTCGAGCGCTACGGCGGGATCTTCGACCCGGCGCTGGCCCACGCCAGCGTTCGACGGCGACGAGGCGATCGGCGTCGCCGGGCGGTTCGAAACGGGCATCACGCTGCCAGGCTCGGCTCAGCACCCGGTCGCCGCCATCACGGCGGTCGGGGTCAAGCCCGGACACCGGCGGCGCGGCGCGCTGACCTCGCTGATGCGCGCCCAACTCGACGACCTGCGCGGCGACGGCTCCGGGCTCGCCGCGCTGTACGCCTCGGAAGCGTCGATCTACGGCCGGTTCGGCTACGGCCTGGCCAGCTACGAGAGCCACCTGACCCTGCCCCGCGGCGCAGCTTTTCTATCCACTGTGGACGTCGATGGGAGGCGGGTCAGCGAGGTCGACCGGGAAACCGCGCTGGATTTCGTGCACCAGCGATACCCGGCGGTCGCCGCGACCCGGACCGGCTGGCTGTCCAGGTCCGACGGCTCCTGGGAAGTCCGGGTGATCGACGACCGCGGCGAGCGCGACGACCTGGGCAGGACCCGGTTCGCGCTGCACCCCGATGGCTACGTCATCTACCGGCCCAAGCCCAATTGGACGAACCAGGGCCCCGCCTACCACCTGCGGGTGCGGGAGCTCGTCGCGTCGGCCCCGAAGGCCTACGCCGCGCTCTGGCGGTACCTGCTCGACTTCGACCTGGTCGGCGAGGTGCACTGGGGCAAGGCCGCAGTCGACGAACCAGTGGTGGGCATGCTTGCCAACTCGCGCCTGGCGAAGCGGCAGATCGTCGACGGGCTGTGGGTCCGGCTGGTCGATCTCGACCGCGCGCTGGAAGCACGCCGCTACAGCGCCCCGGTGGACGTCGTGTTCGACCTCACCGACTCGTTCTGCCCGTGGAACGCGGGCCGGTGGCGGCTGACCGCAGGTGCCGACGGGGTCGCGAGCGTCGCCCGCACCGACGCCCCGGGCCAGATCGCATTGAACGTCAGCGACCTGGCCGCGGCGTACCCGGGCGGCAACACGCTGTCCCGGTCCGGGCGGGTAGCCGAGCTCGCACCGGGTGCGCTGTTCGAAGCCTCCCGCGCGTTCGCCACCGACGACGCCCCGCACTGCTTGGAGGGTTTCTGATCGACCAGCGCCTCTGCTGGGCGGCGTACTGTCGGAACCAACGGGTGTTCCGCCGGCTCGGGAGGCACGGGTGACCGCAATCGTCATCATCGTGATCGCCCTCGTAGTGATCTTCGGCGCGGTCTGGTGGTCCCGGCAGAAGGCCGTGATGCACCTGCGCAACCAGCTCGAAGACGCCAAAGCGGAAGCGAGGCGGTGGGTGGAGCGGTTGGGCGGTCAGGTGCTCAACCTGGTTGGCACCAACGAAGCGGCCAAGCAGGCGCTCGCCGATGCGGCTGAACGGCACGGCGCGGCGGTCTCCCAGCTCGACCAGGCGCGCACCGCCGCGCAGGCCCGCCTGACCACGGAGTCCGCGTTGGAGGGCCTGTACTACGTGCGGGCCGCGCGGATCGCCATGGACATGGATCCGGGCCCCGAGCTCCCCGACCTCTCCGGCCAGCGCGGCGCGGGCAAGGTGACCGAGTACCGCGAGGTCGAGGTCGAAGGCCACCCGCAGGTGGCGTCGCCGAACCCGACCGAGCAGACCCCGCACTACTACCCGGGCGGCACGGTCGCCGGGCGGCCGGTGCCGCAGGGCTGGTACAGCGAGCCGTGGTGGAAGCCGGCGCTCGTCGCGGGAGCCTGGGGCGTGGGCTCGTTCGTGCTGATGAGCGCCCTTTTCGGCGGCATGGCCGGGATCCCGGCAGAGGCGGCCTACGCGGACGGCTTCCAGGACGGCCTGAGCGCCGACGGCGAGAGCTTCGACGGCGCGGACGCGAGCAGCGGGTTCGACCAAAACGGGTTCGACGCCGGTGGTTCCGACCAAGGCGGGTTCGACCAAGGCGGGTTCGACGGCTTCGACATGGGCGGCTTCGACCTCTGACCGTTCGGAAAACGTGTACTAACGTTCACCGAGTCGGCGCATTGCTGCGCTTGACGTTGACCCGCGTGGGCCTTCCCATGGCGATACCCATTGCCACCTGGAGTGGGCTTACGTGGGTTTCCAGCGGGCTCGTTTAGCCTCACGAC